>JAIRUO010000044.1 GCA_031254385.1 Treponema sp.
CTTATCAAAGCAGTAGAAAAATTTGAATACCAGAAGGGCTTTAAGTTTTCCACCTATGCAACCTGGTGGATACGCCAGGCTATTACCCGTTCAATTTCTGACCAGGCCAGAACCATCCGTGTCCCTGTTCACATGATAGAACAGATAAACAAGGTTGTGCGGGAATCTCGGCAGCTCATGCAGGTTCTGGGCCGCGAACCCACAGATGAAGAAATCGCCGAAAGGCTAGGCTGGGCTGCCCAGCGGGTAAAATCCGTCAAGAATGTTGCCAGGGAACCCATAAGCCTGGAAACTCCCATAGGCGAGGAAGAAGATTCCCTCCTGGGCGATTTTATCGAAGACAAGGAAGTGGAAAACCCTGCAAGCCAGACTGCCTTTACCCTGCTCCAGGAACAGCTTGGTTCTGTTCTGTCAACGCTCCCAGCCAGAGAACAGGAAGTCCTAAAAATGCGCTTTGGCCTTGACGATGGCTATTCCCTTACACTGGAAGAGGTGGGGCTTTACTTTAATGTTACAAGGGAACGCATACGCCAGATTGAGGCCAAGGCCCTACGCCGGCTCCGGCATCCAAAGCGCAGCCGCAGGCTAAAAGACTACCTTGATCATTAATGCTTTATCCTATATCCTAAATCCTAAATCCTAAATCAGGGGAACTAAATGGTAACGGACAATGTTTTTGAGAACTTACGAACCTTGCAGGACATACTCTCGGAGAAGATAAGCCTAGAGACGACTATCCAGGAAATACCAAAGCTTCTCATTACCCAGGAAGAACTTCTGGCCAGAATGAAAAAAACCTATATTGACAAACACGCAGAATATGAAAAAGCCAAAAAAGCGGAATCGGAATTCCGGAATCTGCTCATGGAAGCGGAAAGCCTAAGGGAAAAAGCCGAAAAAAACATGGATGTCATTTCCACCCAGCGGGAATACGAAGCCCTAGACAAGGAAATTCGGGACGCGACAGAAAAAGAACAGCAATTCAGAAAGGATCTTTTGAAGGAAGAAAGGATCATCTCCGAACTGGACGAGCAGATCAAGCAGAATTCCGATCTAATAGCACAGCAGGAATCCGAGCTTGCGGAACGCCGCAAAGGGATTGAGGCCGAAACTAAGGCTACAAAAGACCAGATAGACGCCCTGATTGAAAGGGAAAAAAACCTTACCCCGGATTTAGATCCAGAGGTACTCTTTAAATTTGAACGGATCATCAGGAATAAGGGCGGCCGGGGCATAGTCGCAATTAAGGGAGGCGTATGTATGGGCTGCCACATGATACTCCCAGCCCAGTTTGCCAATGACGTGCGCCTGGGCAAGGAAATAGTTTTCTGCCCTTATTGCTCCCGCATTCTCTTCTACGAAGAATCCGAGCAAGGCGAAGAAAATTACTTTGACATCGAAGATGCCGGAAGCCTTTCTGACCTGGATGATATGGAAGAAGAAGACTACGATGACGAAGAAGAGGATGACGAAAAAGTAAATATCGATTATGATGAATAAACGATGAACCAGGCGCCGCCTTGGGGCCGTCCGAGAAGATGAACCACAGGGAGGAAAGTCCGGGCTCCGCAGGATATGATGCCGGGTAATACCCGGGCTTGGCCGTTAGGCCAGGACTGACAGCGCAACAGAAAGTACACCGCCAGGCCGCTTTTGCGGTCGGGTAAGGGTGAAAAGGCGGGGTAAGAGCCCACCTCGGCAATGGCAACATTGCTGGAAGGCAAGCCACATCAGGAGCAAAGTCAAGCAGCGTGAGGGCGGCAAGCCGTCCTTAGGATTGGCCAGGCCAATCGCCAATGATCCGTTGGTTAAACGCGGGTAGACTGCACGGACGCTGCCTGCAAAGGCAGCGCCAGACAGATGGTGCCATTGGGATACTATTGGCATAGCCAATAGTATCCCATTACAGAACCCGGCTTATGATTCATCGTTTTTTTAAGACAGGGTAAAAGCATTTTCTTGTATTAGTACATACTCGCCGGACAGGGAGCGTGCCATAAAAAACCCTGTAGAACCTGGCGCGAACCGTCAGACCAAAGGTCTGCGGTTCGACGGAGCACAAGGTCTCCGCGAACCAAAGGTTCGACGCCAGAGAATTCCAGATGTTTTTTCTGCCCCGCATCCCTGCTCCGGCGATTCTCTGCTGATACATGGCACAAGCGTTTACCCTGCTTATGGGTAACAGGAAGAAGCAATCCGCCAGAGGGCAGACGGCTGGGGCGGCAAATATATTTTGATGATGTTTAGTACCTTATAGAAAAATAATATGCCCTATTTCTGTATGGGGGAAGGGAAATCCCTTACGGGGGCTTTCGGCGTGATTAGACAAAGGCCAGGCCAGAGCCTGCGTAAAAGAAGGCCACGTCGTACTTTCAGTACGTTGGCTGAGACCCCGTAAGGGATTTCCCTTCCCACCTAAAGATAGAGCTTGTTATTTCTTGATTTTATATTAGTAGTAAAACTCTAGCAGACTCTACAGGGTTTTTTCTGGCACGTGCCTCACTCCGGCGGTTATGTGCCGACTCGAGTAAATGTATTTACTTGGTTGATTGACATTTTTTATAGTTATTTATATACTGTTATTCATAGATGACTAAAGAACGCAGCCATTCTGGTTACAAAGGTCGGCAATACCGTAAGCGATCTGTACCTAAAATAGCTTTGATTATATTATTTGTAATTCTTTTATCTCTGATTCCCGTGTATATCATCAATTTTGGCGTACAAAGCGGGCCTGATCAAAGGGATCTATTGCGGCTCTGGGATTCAATGGCTTTTGCAGAAGTGTATAAGTTGAGCGCCGAACAGCTTGTTCAAAAGCCCCTGGATTTTTTTCTTTTGACCATCAACGGTTTTTCAGCCTATCAGCTTGCCATAGCACAGATCAATAATTCCAGTATGCTTAGCTATATAAACAGCAGCATCTGGTCCCTTAGAAAGGCAATGCTTCTTAGTGAAGGGGCCAGCGATGGCAGGGTTTTTTATGTGTTGGGAAAAGCCTATTATTACAAGGGAAAGGGATACGAGGAGCTTACAATAAAATATCTGGAAAAAGCCAGAGAAGCGGCTTTTTATGCCAGGGATATTCCTGAGTATCTGGGGCTTGCTTATGCGAATGTAAGAGATTACCGGAGCAGCATAGCGGCTTTTACCCTGGCTCTGAATCCTTCTGGAGCTGATATTTCTTCGGATGCTCTCCTGTTGTCTATCGCAAGTTCTTATATCGCGCTTGGAGAAGTTGAAACCGCAAGCTCATATTTAAAGCTGTGCCTGGAAACTTCCAAGGATTCTCTAATGATTACTGCTGCCCGTCTTAATCTAGCACAGATACTTATAGGAAAATCGGATTTTGCTGGGGCTGAAGAATTGTATAACAAAATAATTGAAGAAGGTGGGAATGCGGACGCTCATTATTATTTGGGAGAACTATATAATGCCAGAGGGGAAGTGATCCGCGCCCGGGCAGAATGGAGAAGAGCGATTCAGATTGATCCGAGCCATATACAGGCGCGGACAAGGCTGAATCTGTAGGAGGAAATATGTTCGGACGGCGTTCATCGGATTTGGGAATCGACTTGGGGACCTGTAATACAATTATATATATCCCCGGCAAGGGAATCGTTATAAATGAACCTTCTGTAGTTGCAGTAGAGAAGGGTACCAACAAGGTCATGGCTGTAGGGACAGACGCAAAAAAAATGCTCTGGAAAACGCCTGGTTCCATTGTTGCTATTCGTCCGATGCGGGGCGGCGTAATAGCCAATCTCGAAGCCACTGAAAAAATGATTCGTTATTTTATATCAAAAATCATGCCCAGATACAAATTCGTTAAGCCGCGCATGGTAATAGGCATACCTTCCAGCATCACCGAAGTGGAAAGACGGGCAGTTGAAGAATGTGCGTACAAGGCAGGCGCCAGAGAGGTAATTGTCATTGAAGAAAGCCTGGCTGCGGCAATAGGGGCAGATATTCCGATCAACGAGCCGGCTGGGCACATGGTTTGCGATATTGGAGGCGGTACTACCGAAATATCCGTTATCAGTTTGAGCGATATGGTTGTAAGCAATGCCATAAGAACCGCCGGGGATGATTTTGACGAAGCCATTATTAAATATGTCAGGAGCGAACTTAATCTGATAATAGGCGGCGGTATCGCTGAACGTCTAAAATTTGAAATCGGCAATGCCTCTCCTGACAAGAATATTGAAAAAGTTGAAATCAAAGGGACCGATGCAGGCACCGGCCTACCGCGCCGTCTGGAAATCGATTCCGAACAGATCAGGGAAGCCCTAAAAGAACCTGTTTACAAAATAGTGGATGAAATAAAATCTATTTTGGGCAAGACGCCTCCGGAACTGGCTGCCGACATTGTGGAACGGGGAATTGTAATGACCGGCGGTGGTTCTCTCCTTAAAGGTCTGCCAAAACTCATTTCCAAAGAAACGGGCGTACCGGTTATTCTGGCGGAAGAACCCATGAATTGTGTTGCTCTGGGAGCGGGGAAATTCTTTGATTTTGCGAAGGGCTTTAACAGCCGCCGCAGTATCTATGACAACTTAAATTAATAAGTCATGTGGGTCGATCACAAAAAGAAAAATCAAAAAAACTCCCCGAATGCGGAGATTTTGTTATTTGTCATTCTGATTATGGTTTCTTTAGTCGCCCTAATATTCTCGACCCAGAATCTGACCGGAAGAATTAAAGACGCGGGGCTTACCCTGTTTTCAGGGCTTCGCAGCGGCATCTATGAGGCTACGTCTTTTGTTAGCAGGACTGTTCTTTCCATTAAGGAATTATCCATACTCCGCAGGGAGTACAATGAGCTTACGGAACGCATATCCCGTTATGAGCAGCTTGAACGCAGCGCCGCAGAAATTCGCCAGGAGAATAACCGACTGCGAGAACAGTTGGGCTTTGCCCAAACCTTGCGTTACCGGCATATTCCCGCCGAAGTAATAGGCAGGGACCCGGACAATCTTTTTTCCGCCATTATAATAAACAAGGGCAGTTTCTCAGGCATCGCGGTCAATATGCCGGTTATAGCCTATCAGAACGGAACCCAGAGCCTGGTAGGCAAGGTGATCCAGGCCGGGGCCTTTGAAAGCCTGGTCATGCCTCTTTATAATAATAGTTCATTTATCGCTTCAAGGCTTTCTCAGTCACGCTACGAAGGCATCATCGAAGGCCGGGGTAGCGCAGAAACTTTTCTGCTGATGCGGTATATCCGAAAGCAGGCCAGAGATGAAATAAGCATTGGGGATATGGTAGTTAGTTCCGGTATGGGAGGCATTTACCCTTCCGGCATTAATATTGGCAGGGTTAGCCGCATACTGTATCAGGAAAACGAAATTTCTATGGAACTTGAAGTAGAGGCGTCAATTGATTTTTCACGGTTGGAATACGTATTTGTAATTGAAACTATTTCAGATTTGGATGCTGGAGACGGGGATGATTAAAAAGATTATCTGGGCTCTGATCTTTATTATTGTTGCCGCTGTCCTTCAATCAACTATACTCAGACAGATTGAGCTTTTTTACGCTGTTCCTGATCTGGCCCTGGGAATTCTTGTTTTTGTAGCTTATTCGAACGGCGCAATGGCCGGGCAGGTAACCGGATTTTTTTCTGGCATTATAATGGATTTTCTTTCTTCAGCCCCGCTGGGCTTTAACGCCCTGGTACGCACCCTTATAGGTGGCCTTGTTGGGTTTATGCAAGGCACCTTTTACATGGACACCTTTTTGCTCCCCATGTCTCTTTGTGCAGGGGCGACCATTTTCAAGGCACTATGCGGTTTATTGCTTCACCTAATATTTTCCTCGGTGCCTGCTTATGATTTTACCGTTCCTTTATTTTGGGTTGAATTAGGCCTTAACACCGTTACCGCCCCTTTGCTTTTCCTTTTCTTAAAGCTTTTTAAGACGCTTTTGACAGGAGAAAGAAAAACCAGATGACTGTAGAACATGAAGAAAAACATGAAGGGCGCATACTCGTATTGCAAATTATCTGCGTTGCCATTGCGATCATTTACGGCATTAGGCTTTTTGATATGCAAATACTCCAGGGGGAATTGTACAGATCCAGGGCAAGCAACATTACGCGCCGGACAAAAGTAATTCCAGCCCAGCGTGGAGAAATATACGACAGGAGTTACACACAGCCTTTGGCTCTAAATACGGATTCCTTTGCGGTAAGCGTTACCCCTGCGGAGGTGCCACGAGGACAAATGCCGGACTTAATCCGCCAACTGTCCGCCATTTTGGGAATCCCTGGCGATCAAATTGAAAGAAGGCTGCCAGAGTCAATTTATTACCTTTACCAGCCTGTTGAAGTAGCGATGAACATACCCTTTAACACTATTGCTGTCCTTGCTGAACAGGTTAATACTTTGCCCGGCGTCTCCTGGCAGTCCAAACCCACAAGGAATTATACAAATATAGGGAGCCTTTCCCATGTCATTGGTTATGTAGGAAACATAACGCGGGACGAGCTTACCGTGCTTTATAATCAGGGCTACCAGCAAGGGGACATGATAGGCAAGAACGGTATTGAAAAGCAATATGACAGCCTACTCCGCGGAAAAGAGGGAAGAGAAATCCAAACGGTAGATGTCCGGGAAAGAGGTATTTCGGAAGTGGCCACCGTGCGGGAAGCGCCGGAGATGGGAAAAAATCTGGTTCTTACCATTGACCAGAGAATCCAGACTTTGGCAGAAAAAGCGTTAGGCCAGCGCATTGGCGCCGTGGTAGTAATGCGTCCCACTAATGGGGAAATTCTGGCTATGGTATCCTATCCCTGGTATAATCCCAATATTTTTAACCAGACAGATTTGGGCGCGGAATACCAGGCCCTTCTTGATGATCCCAATAAGCCTTTGATAAATCGAGTCATTCAATCCAGTTACCCTCCAGCATCGTCCTTCAAAATTGTCATGACCACAGGCATTCTGGGGGAAAACGCGTTCCCTCCTGAACAGACAGTGGACTGTAGCGGAGAGATGACTTATGGAGATAGGAACTGGCGTTGCCATATCAGAGTACCGGGGCATGGCAGGCTCAACCTGCATCAAGGCATGGCCCAATCTTGCGACATTTATTACTGGACTGTAGGAAGGGATTATTTGGGAGTTGAAAATATTGTCAACTATGCAAGAGATTACGGTTTTGGCGAGCGCACAATGATCGATCTTCCTGGTGAAATAAGCGGATTCATTCCAACTCCCCAATGGAAAGAAAGAAGTTTCCATGAAAGATGGGTTGCCGGGGATACCATGAATATGTCCATAGGCCAGGGCTATACCCTGGTAACTCCTTTGCAAATGGCAAACATGACCGC
>JAIRUO010000086.1 GCA_031254385.1 Treponema sp.
ATTGCGGCAAAAATTGATGCTTCAATAATTGATGTAAAGAATAATTCTGAACCTCTTGAATTAAGCACTTATGATTTGGTTGGTTTTGGCGCTGGAATAGCAGGGGGTAAGCATTATTCCCAAGTGCTTAAATATGCTGAGAAATTGCAAAATGGCCAAAACAAAAAGGCGTTTATATTTTCTACATGTGGGACATATAACGCAAGAAGAATGTTTAATAATCACAAAGCTCTTAGAAATATATTGCAGAGTAAAGGTTTTGTGATTATTGGCGAGTTTGGCTGCAAGGGTTTTTCTCATTATGTTTTAAAATTTTTTGGCAAGGGGAAACGTATAGAGATGAATAAAAACAGTCCAACTGAAGAAGATATTAAAAATACGGAGAAGTTTGCGGAAAAGTTGCTAGAAAGCATCTAGAAAATTCAGCCCCTTTTTATAGAATACGAAAGGCGTGGAGTTAAAATGGGGGTATCGATGATTTCTATTGCAAAATAACAGCAGCGAGAAGCGGATCGCTTTTGCGGTCAATCCAAAAGCCTAAAGTAAGGAGTGAATAAAAACGGGTATAAAACATATTTATTTTGCTAAAGCCTTCTTCTGCTTCTTCATATAGCCATTTTGGGCTGCAGAGAGGTTAGCGAACCGCTGCTTGAGCAGGGCCTTTTCTATAGGGTCTATGCCAGGTGATCGCAGTATATTTTGTATGCGGGTTCGATGAGCGATACACGCAATGTGGAATGAATCTTTTGGGAAGCTGCTTATGCGGTATTTTCCATTTCGTGGAAATACTTTTTCAGCCGTTATGTAACCGGACTCTTCAACGGCTTGGAGTGCGCGGAAAGCGTCATCAAAACTCTGTATGGCTTGGGTGAGGCTACTGAGAGAATCTTTGTCGGATTTATCGCAAAATTGAAGTTCTTGGGTAAGGAAGGTGTATTCGGCAAGGATCATTATTTGGGGGTCGGCGGTGGCTTGGGCTTCCTGAAATGCTGACAGAGCTTGAGATATGCCATCTTCGTAAGAAATGCGCCCTTCTTCTGCTTTTCCTCTGATGGCAAAACCCTTGCGGCCATAATCAATATATGCCGCCGCATCATAAACGCTATTTACTAAGCCAGTCGGGACCAAATTCAGCCTCTGCTTCTGACAAATTCCAGCCACTCTCAATAAGTTGCTTTGCACCGACTTTTTCTTTATAAACCTTTGCCAAATAAGGGGGTAGTGGGGCAGTCCGCAAGAGGCGACTTGCTCCTTCAGTATCTCCGGCTTTTCTCATTTCTATTGATTTGATCGAAATGGCAAGTTTTTCATCTAAGGTCATGGTTTCTTGATACTGCATAGATTACCCCTGATCTACAGTATAACAGGCTATGAGAACCTTCGGCAAGGGGATTTTAAATTCCCAACTAGAGCCAACCTGAAGGCCGCGATGTTGAAATAAATTAAACACAAGTCTAGAATGACATTAGAGAAGAACCATGACTGAATATTACCTAGCTATAGACCTTGGCGCTTCTGGGGGCCGGCATATTTTGGGACATATAGAAAACGGAAAGCTCTTGCTTGAAGAAGTTCACCGTTTTAGCCATGTTCCGCAAAAGCAGGGAGACTCCCTTATCTGGGATGATGAGGAAATGTTCCGGCAGATTACGGAGGGCCTTAAAAAATGTAGGGGCCTGGGAAAAGCGCCGTGTTCTGTGGGCATTGATACCTGGGGCGTGGATTATGCCCTGGTTGACGGCCAAGGGGAGCCCATTAAGCCGGTTCACGCGTACCGTGATACCCGGACAGAAGCCTTTATGAATACCGCTGTCCCCTTTGAACAACTCTACGAAGTTACAGGCGTTGCAAACCAGCCTTTCAATACCATCTACCAGCTTCTTGCGGACAAGGCGCAAAGGCGGCTGGATAAGGCGGAATTTATGTTCCAGTTGCCGGAATATTTTTCTGCAAGGCTGACCGGGAGCCTCACTAAAAAAGAAAATAACGAATATACAATGGCCTCTACCACCGGGCTTCTGGATGCCAGGAACAAGGTCTGGGCAAAAGACATTTTTGAAAAATTGGGCCTTCCCTTGCGGCTTTTTAAACCCATCCGTGAGCCTCCTTATGATATCGGCGAATTGAGCCGTGAGATTCAGAATATAGTCGGATTCAATTCCAGGGTGCTGATGATAGCCAGCCATGATACGGCCTCTGCCGTGGCTGTTACTGCCGCAGATACCCTCTATATAAGCTCAGGCACCTGGAGCCTTTTGGGCGTGGTGGGGGAGCCTGTTCTTGGCGCGGAAGCCAGGGAAGCGGGCTATACCAACGAAGGCGCGTGGAACGGAAAAATACGCTTCCTTAAAAACATCATGGGCCTCTGGGTCATTCAATCGCTAAAGCATGAGCTGGGCGACAAATACAGTTTTGCGGAACTGGAAAATATGGCTAGAGAAACTGAAAAAAAAGCGGGCCGCGATTGGACTGTGGATGTCAACAAGACCAGGTTCTTTAGCCCTTCTTCAATGATTGGCGAATTGAAAGACGAATACAAAAGTAGCGGGCAAAAAGTTCCCGAAACCCCTGGCGAACTGGCATACTGCGTTTATACGAGCCTGGCGCAATGCTATAAGACCGCAATTCTGGATTTGGAACGCATTACGGGAAACCAATATTCTTCCATTTCGATCATTGGCGGAGGGAGCAAGGATAATTACCTAAATAGCCTGACATCACAATACACGGGAAAGCCCGTCTATGCCGGGCCCACGGAAGCGACCGCCATAGGTAACCTGCTCCTCCAAATGAAGCTTATGGGAAACCCTGCGGTAGAGAAGGGCTTTTTAGATTTAGTAAGGGATTCGTTTGAAATAAAAAAAATCAATAACGGAGGTGCATGATGTA
>JAIRUO010000169.1 GCA_031254385.1 Treponema sp.
GCCATTACTTCCGGGTTAAGGCTCGAAGGAGATTCAATGCTGTCCCCTATGGAGACTTTGTCATTATCGTCCCCAGAATACCAGACTTCATTTATTGAAAGGATCGAAGTGCCGGAAATCTTTATCATGGTTTTGACATACTCGTCTTCTCCCATGCCAAGGGCCCCTGCTATTTCCTGATCTGTCGCTGTCCTGCCCAGCCGGGCTTCCAGCGTACCAATGGCGTCTTCAACTTCGCGTGTTTTCTGGCGTACAGACCTGGGTATCCAGTCAATGGTACGGAGTTCGTCAAAAATAGCCCCCCGGATACGGGTAACCGCATAAGTTTTGAATTTTACATTTTTATCTGGATCAAATTTATCTATGGCATCAAGGAGCCCAAAGACTCCGTATCCTACTAGGTCGTCAAATTCCACATTGGAAGGCATTCCCACTGCCACCCTGCCTGCAACATACTTTACCAATGGAGCATACTGCTTTATAAAGTTTTCCCGTATTTTGGGATCATGGCCCTTACGGTATAATTGCCAGAGCTCTTCTTCAGTTTTCTGTTCCATTGGATTTACTGTATTGAGATTAGTTGAATTTTTATCTCCGGGGATATTCCCCATATTAACCTTCTTCCTTTTTTAGTATAGTTCTGATACCTTGTGCCATTTCTTTTGGGTCAAAATCCCCTTCCATCTTTGAGGGTTTATTGCCAGAGGCTGCCCTTGCCGGGACAAGACCATCCGCTAAACCATCATACTCCTCTGTTACTTCCGCTTTTTCTACGGAAGATGATACAAAGGCCCCTGCCAGGCTCTCCAAATCCGCAAGCATATCAAAAGAGCCTCCGCCTCCAGAAGCAGCCGATGAATTCCCTTGTTCAGTATACTCATTTTGTGATGATTGATCTATACCCTCAAAATTAAGAGTCGGTGTGCTTTCCCTTGCCCTGGAGCCAGCCGGTGAATTAACCAGGGAAGAAATATCCCCCATAGACTCTTCGGAATCATCTGGCCGTGCATAGATGCTGCCGGGAACAGTAGGGTTATCCTCCATAATGTCAATTTGGGAACCCGGCATTATTATTTCCTCTTTTGGCCCTGCATCATGTTCCAGCAATTCCGGCAAATACCGGTTTATAAGCATATAAATCAGGTTTGCGATAATAAAAAAAAGAGCAGCGAAAATTAAAGGCCGGATAATCAGGGTGGGCAGTATGGTTCTGCTTAATAATCCTATGAGCAGCGAAAGAATAAAAGCTATACCCGCGACAATTCCGCCTAGCTTAAAATTAAACACCTTAACTCCTAATTCTTGCCAAAAAGCCTTTTGAACATAGACCCAAACCCGCCTGCCTGCCGGAGTTCGCTTTTTTCCAGCTTTCCAACTATATGCTGGACGCATAGGGAAGCCTTGCACTTGGGATCAATGGACATAAACGGCTTCTGCTTAAGAACAGCCTGAGAAACCGTGGGATCATCATATATAAATCCCAAATAGTCAACCTTAAGATTAAGAAACTGGCCTGCAATGGTCGTCATGCGGTCTGCGACTTTTTTGGCTTCCCCCGCGCTTTTTACACGGTTCACCACCAGTTTTAAGCCCAGGTCAAGATCATCATATTCGGTTGCGATTATTTTGATAATCCCGTAAGCATCGGTAATAGCGGTAGGCTCCGGGGTGGTAATGATTACCGCATCATCAGCGGCAGCTATAAAGTCCAGTACGTTGCTGGATACTCCTGCGCTGGTATCAATGATGATAATGTCCGCGATGGAAAGAGTTTCAAGCTCATCGATAAAATACTGCCGTTCTTCTTCAGTAGGATTCGCGATCTTGGAAAAACCTGAACCGCCTGCCACAATGTAAATGCCGTAATCGGTTTCTGCCATTATCTCCTTCATGGTTTTCTGCCTGCGTATAACATGGTAAAGATTATACCTGGGGTTCATGCGGAGCATCACGTTGACATTGGCAAGCCCTAAATCCGCATCCATTACCACTACTTTTTTTCCAAGCCGGGCATAGGCCAGGGCCATATTTACCGATACGTTGGTCTTGCCTACCCCGCCCTTTCCGCTGGCAACAGCGATAATTCTGGAACCGGATCGTTCGCGTTTTTCTGGACTTGCATTTTTCTTGCTGTGGTCCGCTTGTTTTTCATGCCTCATTATTTCTCTTAGTTTCTCAGCCTGATCTTCCATACCTAACTCCATTGCCTGAACTGTCCGGACCCAGTTTCAGGAAAAAGGCCCTCCAGCTTAATGCGGTTTACTTTAGTAAAGCCATCCAAATTTATTAAAAAATTAACAACCGATGCTGTACAAATATCTGCCGGCACTTTCTGGCCGTTTGTGATATACGAGATCGATTTTTTCTTTTCTGCCAGAGCGCCAATAATATTTCCCACACGGGTAGTCTCGTCCAGCTTTGTAACAATAACCGAACGGTAATTAAAAGGTTCAAACTGCTGCAATATCTCAAGTATATCACAGGATTTGGTAGCGGCGGACAGGGCCAGATGCACTTCCGCCTGGGAGCCGCAGGCATCAAGAAGCTGTTTCATTTCTCCCAGCTTCATAGAATCCCTGGGGCTTTTTCCAATGGTATCTATAAGGATCATATCTGCTTCGGAATGTAAGGCCAAGGTCTTTTTTAACTCGTTAAAATCTTCTACAGCTATACAGGGGTACTTCAGTATAGTTCCATAAGCCTCAAGCTGCTGCCTTGCGCCGATTCTGAAGGTATCAATAGTAATAAGGGCAATTTCCTTTATTCTCTTGGCTCTATCATCAATTCCAAAATTAGCCGCCAGCTTGGCAATGGTGGTGGTTTTTCCAACGCCTGTAGGGCCTACCAGAACTATAATGCGCGGTCGCCGATGAAAACTGCTGTCTTTATATATGGAGATGCTTTCTCCTATCCATTCCAGTACCTTGTCCTGAACGGCCTGGAAATTTTCAAGCTCGTCCAGGGAGAATTCTTTTCTTATCCTGCTAAGGATACTAGTTTTGTAAGAAGAAGGAAAATCATTAAGGTTTAATAGCTCTGCCATACGGCTGATACTGGGATGTTCATCCTGATTCAAAGCCAGATTCTGCTCTTCGATTTTTTCTTTGACGGTTTTGATTTCGCTCAAAACCATCTGCAAAGTAGGGTCCCTCGATCCTGCCGCAGCCAGAACTTTCTGCTTTTCTTTGTCGAAATCTAACGGTTCCTTTGGAGGCGCTGCTTCCAATGTGGTTCTAGCCTCCGGACGCCTGGCATCCTTTGGCCTGGTCTCTATCAGAGACCTGACCTCCAAGGGAGGTCTTGGATCATACCCAGACTTTCTATACTGAGGAATGGGGCCTGAGACTTCCACACCCTCACGGCGCGGGAATCCAAAAAAAGGACCGGGTATTATTACGGTACTTTGGTTCATTATGGTAGCGTTTTCCCCATATTTTTCCCTGACCTTTCTGTAAGCCTCTTCGTAATTTTCTGCCCGCTCTGTAAAAAACTGCAACATATACAATCATCCTCGTTTTTCTATTGGATCTGGATAACTCCTATGGATTCTACTTTATATTCTGGAGCAATCTCCAAAACCGAAAGAACTGCCACCTGGGGGAATTCCCTGTCCAGGGCTGTCCGTATCAGATATCTTGCCGCCTCGGAGCAAAGGATTACCGGGGTATAACGCTGTTTGCTTACAGCTTCAACAACCCGGCTAATGGCGTTTATCCACCCCTTGTGCAGCGAGGGCTCCAGGGCCGCCACTATATCGCCGTAACTGTTCTGAATTTTGCTTTCCACGATTTTCTGTTCCAGGCCCGGTTCCAAAGTCAGCACATGGAGGCAGCGCTCATCATCAGCGTACTGCCGGCAAATCTGGCCGCCCAATGCCTGTCGTGCTTTTTCTGTAATAAAGCGGGTGTCATTGGAAAGCCGCGAAAAGTCCGCGACAGCCTCCAGGATGGAAACCATGTTTCTTATTGAAACCTGTTCCTTCAACAAGCCTTGAAGAACCTTTTGAATGCTGCCCAGGGAAAGGCCCTGGCCGCCCTGCTGGTTCAGCGGCGAGTAGGCCTCGTCAACCACAGCCGAATAGTCCTTCCTCATTCCTTCCAGAATGGACTGCGTTATCTGACGATCCAGGATTTCTGCCGCATGATGGTTTACGACTTCTGTAAAATGAGTTGCTATAATCGAAGGTGGATCAACCACATTGTAGCCCAGCCGTTCAGCTTCGTCCCTGCGATCTTCGGTTATCCACAACGCAGGCAGCCCAAACACCGGCTCGCGGGTTTTTTCGCCAGGTATTTCTTCCGTTACCGTGCCGGGATTTATGCAGAGATAATAGCCCATACGTATAACGCCCTTGCCCGCTTCCACGCCGCGTATCTTCAAACAGTATTCGGAAGAACCCAGTACCATATTGTCAATAATGCGGATCTTCGGAATAACTATGCCCAGATTAAGCGCGGTTTCTCGGCGCACCCTTTGAATGCGCTCCATAAGGTCTGCGCCCTTGTCCTTGTCTACTAGGGGTATAAGGCCGAATCCCAATTCCAAAGAAAGGGGATCCAAGGGCTCTATATGCGAAACTTCCTGGGCCTCTTCTTTCTGCCTTTTTCCTTCTCCAGTCTTGGCCATTAATTCAGCATTAAAATCCTTTTTCTTCTGCTTTTGCCCCAGATTGTAGGCGTAAAATCCCAGAAGGAGAGACATGGGGAAGAGCACGGGCTTTGGAAAACCCGGAAGCCAGGCCAGGCCAAAAAGAACAACCGCGCCTATCCAGTATGCCGATGAATACCTGGAAAACTGTATAGAAATCTGCTCACCCAATTTCCCGGCTGAGGCAGCCCTAGTAACCACAACGCCCATAGCGGTGGAAATAAGCAAGGCCGGAAGCTGGGAAACAAGGCCGTCTCCTATGGTAAGGGAAGCATAGGTACCCAGGGCCAATTCTATAGGCTCCTGATGAATGGTCACTCCTATAATGATCCCTCCAATAACATCAAGGACTACAATAAATATCCCTGCTTTGACGCTGTTTGAAATCAATTTGCTTGCGCCGTCCATTGAGCCGAAAAAGTCAGATTCCTGTTGAAGCTCGGCCTTGCGCTTGGTGGATTCGTCCTGGGTAATAGCACCCGTGCTATATTCATTATCAATGGTCATCTGCTTTCCCGGAAGGCTGTCGAGGCTAAACCGGGCTGCTACTTCAGATATACGGGTAGCTCCTTTTGTAATAACAGCAACCTGAACTACCATAATCAAAATAAAGATAATAAAACCTACCACAAGGCCTTCTGTGCCTCCAGAACCAACCACGAATGTAGAAAAGGCCCTGATCATAGCGCCATTAAAACCTGTTCCCTTGGTAAGAATTAAACGGGTTGAAGAAACATTAAGCGCCAGGGTGAATACCGTTAAAGCAAAAAGCACCCAGGGGAAAAGGCTGAATTCCGTGGGCTTGCGGCTGTAAAGCACAATGAGCAGTACCAGAAGGGACAGCACCAGATTCAATGCGATGAAAGTATCCAAAAGCCAAGAGGGCAGCGGTATGATGATCATTGCAACAACTACAACCACACAAAGGGCTATAAGAAAATTGGAATCGTTCAACGGGATAAGGGATATTATACTTCTTCTGCCACCCTCATTGCCCGATTTAGCCACATCAGCCATAATAACTCCTCATTTATGCTTCCTTCTCCATTCTTTCCGTACGGTTTCTCTTGTCCGCCCTTAATATATGGCCCAAAAGACTGATTACAACCTGATAATAACGAACCGGGATGGTCTCGCCGATTTCCGTATCCTTGTAGAGCAGCCTCGTAAGGGGAGGATGCGAAACCACAGGTACATCATGGGCCTCGGCTATTTCGCGTATCTTGAAAGCCAGATCGTCTTCCCCTTTTGCAATAACCATAGGGGCAATCATCCTTTCGCTGTCGTATTCAAGGGCCACAGCGTAATGGGTCGGATTAGTAATGACCACATCAGCTTTTGGCACATTATTCAGCATATTTCTGGATAAAAGTTCCTTATAACGGCTGCGCAGCCTTGCCCTAACCTGGGGGTCTCCTTCTTCCTGTTTCTGCTCTTCTTTGAATTGTTCACGGGTCATTTTTAGGTTTTGCTTGAATTGCCAACGCTGGAACACATAATCCGGGATGGAAATGACGAGCAGGAAAACGGCCGCGGTAATTAACATTCTGGCCGCAAGGGAAGCAATAAGGGTAATGCCCCGCCAGAGATCGGTTTTCTGCAGATTAGCCAGTTCATTTATTTCTGACGAAATAAGATTGTAGGCGATAAATCCTATTACAACCATTTTTACTATTGATTTTGCTAAATTAACAAGCCCTTCTGCTGAAAAGAGAGTCTTCTGAAAATAGCGGCCAAAGCGCGGTAATACCTTGGAAAAATCAGGCGTCAGCGGTTTGGTGGTAAAATGGAACCTTACCTGCACTATATTTGAAACTAAGCCCGCCACAAAACCCACTATCAGAATTGGCACAGCAAGCCTTATAAAATAGTTAATGAAGACCCCAAAAACCACCCTGTCGGTAATGACATTCATTTCGGTTGCCCGTGTAAAGAAAAAGCGCACCATTTCGGCGCAGGTATTGAGCATGCTCGGCGCCAGCACTAGTATAACAAGGGCCGGAAAGAGCAGTCCCACTGCCGCAACAAGTTCCTGGCTTTTCGCTACCCTGCCTTCTTCCCTGGCCTTGCGGTATGTTGTATCAGTAGGATCAAAGGTACGGCCTTCGTCTTCCGCAGCAAACCACTGGAGGTCGATGATGATTGCATCATTCCAGAACTCGCTCATGTACCCTCCCCTACCGCAATACGCTGGCCTATTTCTATATAAAGGGTTTGCAAGGTGGCAAAACCGGAGTCGATTATCCGGCTAAAGGCTTCTGTCATAAAGGGAAGGGTTGCGAAAATCAGAATAAAGGCCGTGGTAATGGAAATGGGGAAGCCTTCTGACAGAATATTTATCTGGGGCGCGGCCTTTGAGATAAGCCCTGTTGCAAGGGAAGTCAAAAAGAGCGTTCCCAAAATGGGCAGGCTTATAATGATCGCATCCAGAAAAAGGCGGGAAAGCCCTGACACAACCATCCCGGCAATTTTTTCCCTGCCTTCGATCAGGCTCATCACATTAATGGTCTGGAGGGAACGCCAAAAACCGCCCAAGAAAAGTTCTCTAAAGCCGTCCATAGTTATAAAAACCAGCATGGCCACCAGGTTGAGGTACTGGCCGAGCAAAGGGTTTTCAATTTGGGACAATGGATCAAAAGTTTCTGATGCCCCAAACCCCATTTGAAGCGAAAAGAACTGGCCCGCCGTGGAGAAGGCCGCAAAAATAATTGTAAGGAAGAATCCAAGTATAATCCCAATAATTGCTTCTCCAAAAATCAAAAAAATAAAACTAAGGCCAAATGGGGCAAGTACCCAGTCCTTTACCAGCGCAGTCGGAAAAGCAGCATAAGCCGCAAAACCAGCCAAGGACAATTTTGCCACCTGGGGAATCGAATCCGAAGAAAGGAGAGGCGCTGTTTCTACCATAGCCAGGGCTCTAACTGCGATCAGGAGGAACGCCGGGGCCGCGGCTAACATTTCACTTAACATCATATTCTCAATCATTCCTCATTCCTCATTCTTATTTTTCCCTACCTCGCCATTTCCGGAATTCTGGTAAAAAGCTCAATTGTATAATCCCTTAACAAACTGAAGCCCAAGCCTCCCAATAGGGCCAATACCAAAAGAATGGTAAAAACCTTTGGGACAAAAGTAAGTGTCTGCTCCTGGATGGAAGTAGTTGCCTGCAATATCGCTATCACCAGGCCGACCACCAGCGCGGAGAGCAACAGAGGGGACGCAAGCATGATTACCTGCATAATCCCTCCCCTTAACAAGGTCGTAACATCACCAATACTCATAAACACCCTTTCCTACATAAACGACTGGAACAGTTGATCCGTCAAAAGGCTCCAGCCGTCAACCAAAATAAAAAGGATGAGCTTAAAAGGCATGGAGATCATAACAGGCGGCAGCATGATCATGCCCATGGACATGAGCGCGCTTGCCACTACCATATCAATAACTATAAAAGGAATAAAAAGACCAATGCCTATTCTGAATGCCACGGTCAGTTCATTTAGAATGAAGGCCGGAATTAAAACATAAGTAGGCACATCGGCCAGGGTATTGGGTCTGTCCAGGCCGCGCATATTCATAAAGAGGGCTATATTTTTCTCGCCAGAACTGCTTTGCAGATGCCGGCCCATAAAGATGCGCAAAGGCCCTTCCGCTTCCCGGTACGCTTCTTGCACGTTAATTTTCCCTTCCGAAAGCGGCCTTAAGGAATTATCATAAATAGTGGTAAAAGTAGGCCACATTAAAAATATAGTCATAAACAAGGCTATTCCCATAAGCACCTGGTTGGGAGGAACCTGCTGCAAAGAGAGCGCCCTTTTTATGAAATCCAGAACAATTGCAATGCGAAGAAAACTGGTCATCAGTATGATAATGCTTGGCGCAAGGGAAAGCACTGTTAAGAGCAAAAGAAGCTGTAGAGAAAAAGCCACTTCGCTTCCGGTTTCCGGGTTGCGTATGGTCAGATCGATAAAGGGAATGCCTGTATTGTAATCGGGATCGGGAATGTCCATGGTTCCTTCGGTTGACATACCCGGAAAGGTGGACTGGGCTTCCAGCCCAGGAGCCGCAATCATGAAAAACAAAAAGCAGAGCGCTAAAAAAATCGTTTTAAATACTGCTTTTTTTAATAAGGCACTCATACTAAAGCCCCTTTAGCCTGTCCCTCTGTTTTTTGAGGGAGTCTGCATGAGAACCGAGACCGGGTTTTGAATTATTCGCGTTTCCTAAACGATTTAGCATGGCGCGGAAATCAAGGATTCTGCCGGTTCCGGTTTCGGCGTTCTTCTGGGCCTCATCCAGGAGCATGGTTTCTAAAGCTTCCTGTTCGTCAATTTCTGCTATGAGCCTTAACCCAGCGCCAGTGCCGCCGCCTACGAGCCAGGCTTTTTTGCCCACGGATACAACCGCGGCAAAACTGTCAGACCCCAAGGGCAAAGTTGCAAGAACTTTTAGATTTGGGTCACGCGCCTTGGAAGGTCTGGACAGGCGCTTGATAAAAAACACTACCCCGTAAATTGCCAGGCCTGCCAGCGCCAGAACAATAATCACGCGGAAGATGTCCCAGGCAGAGGTATTGCCCAAGGTCGATTCCGTGATTGCCTGCTCGCCAAAAACAATTGTCTCTTCGGAGACAGTTGCGCGGCGCTCCTGTGGGATTTCCTCTGTAGCAATGGGCAGAGTATCATCCGCTTCCTGGGCAGAAATGGGGAATTGTATGAGGATAATGCCGACAATTAATGCCGTAAAAAAAACAAATCGAGTTGTGTTCAGTTTTTCCCCTCCCAAGTTAAAACTGACCTAATACTAGTCCATTATATTATAGCATAAATATTTTTTTTATGCTAGCCCAAATCATTCATTCTTTCCATTGGAGAAACAATTTCAGTTACACGGACTCCAAAGTTTTCATCGATTACTACAACTTCACCCTTGGCAATCAATTTGTGATTAACAAGAATGTCAACAGGCTCACCGGCGAGTTTGTCCAATTCGATAATGGTGCCTTCGCCCATGGATAAAATTTCTTTGATCAGTTTCCGGGTACGGCCTAATTCGACGGTCATCTCCATAAAGACGTCCATGATCAGGCTGATGTTTCCGGCTTCCTGGGAAGTCGCGTGAGGCATCAAATTGGGGAACTGTACGGACTGAACATTCGCATTTCCCATCATATTACCCATACCCATGTTTGGCACTCCCATACCCAGGCCTTGTAATCCTCCCATCATTCCCATAGCGCCCATTCCCTTGTCAGCGCCGGGCTGGACCTGAGCAGGGGCAGCCGCAGCACCGCTCAAAGCGCGAGCTATATCAGAGGCCACAGAAGAGCCCAGTATCTCCCAGAATTGGTTTGGCACGCCGTCTCCCAAATCCAGATTGTATGAAGCGCAGAAAAAATCCCCTGCTGGAAGAGCCGCTGCTGCCTTGGGCACATTAGAAGCGGTAGGGGGCATATTGCTGATAGACTTATTGCCGGTCTTGCTTGTCAGGGCGGTAATCTGGGAACCTATTATGGTTCCTACAGCCTCACCGATTACCGACATGGCCATTTCGTCCAGTTCTATATTATCTTCTTTATTGATTAATCCGGCTATGCTCTTGGCGGCACTCTCCGGCATAACATAAAGATGGTCGCCGGGGAAGCCTGAATTAAAGTCCGCTCTGATAACGGTAACCTTATCCGGAAGCAGGGCCAGTAAAGTATCCTGATTTACAAAGGTTGCCTTGGGCGCCTTTATGGAAACTGAGGAGCCGGTCATCATGGACAGATTGGAAGCCTGGGCATCTACGGTAGACGCAAGAAAGCTTTCCAGGGCCTTGCGATCCCCTTCTGAGCCGTTTGCGGCTGCGGTCGCGGTCGGTGCCGAACTTCCCATGCCATCTGAGCCTACACCTGACAATAACGCATCTATTTCATCTTGCGAGAGAGCGCCGTCACTCATAATGATTCCTCCCCATCTGTTGCCAGCTCTTCAAATTCATCTTGTTCAAGCTCGGCGATTTTCTTTATAACCTGCACTGCCATTTTTCTGCCTATAACCCCTGGCCGGCAGAGGAATTTCTTCTTTCTGCCTACATTCAGGGAATAGGGGTCACCGATCCTCGTATTGTAAAGCCGCACCACGTCCCCCATCTGGAGGGAAAGTACATCCCGGACCGAAATATTTATTTTTCCTATTTCCGCTACTATATCAACATCGACATTTGAGAGTTTGTCCTTTAGCAAATTGAGGTTTTCGGT
>JAIRUO010000188.1 GCA_031254385.1 Treponema sp.
GGCGGGCAAAAACAGCGGGTTGCCATTGCTAGGGCCCTAATCAACGAGCCCAGCGTGCTGCTCCTGGACGAGCCTCTTTCTGCACTTGATGCCAAACTGCGCCAGCACATGCTTATAGAACTAGACACCATTCACGATAAAATTGGAATCACCTTTATCTACGTTACCCATGACCAGCAAGAAGCCCTTTCGGTATCAGATCGCATTGCGGTGATGAATCAGGGGAACGTGTTGCAGGTGGGCACCCCTCATGAAATCTACGAAAGCCCCAGCGATGAATTTGTCGCCCGCTTTATAGGCGAGACCAACCTTTTTGACGCGACTGTGGCCACTGTAAAGAAAATCAGCGGAGGCCCGATTGTAATTCCAAGCATGAATATTTTTGATCCTGTTCCGGTAGTGATCCCCCCGAGTGCCGAAGATGAGTCCGAATATATGGTGTGGCTGGATATTCCGGATATGGGGAGGATCAAGGTAACCACCGTGGACGAGTTCAAACCAGGACAAAAAGTGTGCTTTACCATCCGGCCAGAAAAAATTCTTATTTCCAAGGAAAAACCTTCTACTAAAAGAGAAGACATTAATTTAGTTCAGGGCAATGTAGACGAGCCGATTTATTCGGGTTTCATTACCAAATTTTATGTCAAATGCAGCGAGAACCTAATGATCCGCGCAATCAAACAGCATGCGCAATATTATGATGAAGGCCCTGACATAGTATGGAAAGATAAGGTCTACCTTTCCTGGAGCGCCAATGACGGCTACATTGTTGGCCTTAAAGAAGAGGAATCATAGATGGCTCGCAAGAATTTGGGCCTTGCCTATTCTTCTTCCATGGCAATATGGTTTACCCTGTTCTTCCTTGCTCCCATAATAATCATTTTCGTCGTCAGTTTCCTTAAGAAAGGGTTTTACGGCGGCGTGGTGTGGGAATTCACGCTGGACGCTTACAAAAGCCTGGCAAACCCAAGCATTCTTGCCATTACAGCAAGGACCATGGTTGTTTCCATAATTGCCACCGTAATAACGATTTTAATTGCCCTTCCCTGCGGCTACTATATGGCCCGCAGCACCAGGCAGACGCTTCTGCTCCTCTTGATCATCATTCCGTTCTGGACAAATTTTCTTATCCGGGTGTTTGCCTGGATAAACATTCTGGGGAATAACGGCTTTGTAAATGAATTGCTGATGCGCTTTAATCTGATAGACAGCTATATTCAGTTTATGTACAACCAGAAGGCCGTTACCTTGGTACTGGTGTATATGTATCTGCCCTATGCCATACTTCCCCTGTTTTCTACGATTGACAAATTTGATTTCTCGCTTTTGGAAGCTGCTAGGGATTTGGGTGCGAGCAAACTGGTATCCATCATCAGGATTCTGCTTCCCAATATAAAGAGCGGCCTCTTTACTTCAATACTGTTTACATTTATCCCCATTTTTGGGGCTTATGCGGTACCTCAGCTTGTAGGCGGAATGGAGTCCTATATGCTAGGAAACGTAATTGCGGATCAGATACTCAAATCCAGAAACTGGCCCTTTGCGTCGGCTATTTCCATGGTTCTGACTGTTGTTACGACAGCCGGCGTTCTTATTATGATGGGCATACAGCGCAGGGAAGCTGCCCGCGTTACAGATACAACTAAAATAGAAGGCCGCCGAACGGCCAACGGAGGCGCGTTATGAGTTTTCGCGATATAGTGCGTAACGTAATCACCTCCATAAAGCCCGGACAGCAACATTCCAACGAAGCTTCCCGTCACGCAAAACGGGCGTACCGGAAAAAGGTTTCTTTTTCTCAGACGGTTTTTATTGTTACAATGGTCTTTCTTTTTCTGCCCCTTCTTATTCTAATCCTCTACTCCTTTAACGATTCCATGAGCATGAGGTGGACGGGCTTTTCTCTAAGATGGTACGAAAGGCTTTTTTCCGAAAGGGAGTTGTGGCGCAGTTTCTGGAACAGCATGATCATTGCTTTTACTTCCGCTGTCAGCGCAACGGTTATTGGAACTCTTGGGGCAATAGGGGTCAACTGGTACAAGTTCAAACTGCGCGGCTATGTTCAGACCATTTCCTTTCTCCCAATGATACTGCCAGAAATTATAATAGGCGTTTCCCTTGCCATATTTTTTGCCGGTGTCGGCATCCCCCCTGGCCTCTTTACCATTTTTGTTGCGCATACCACATTCAATCTGCCCTTTGTCTTCCTTATGGTAATGGCCAGATTGGACGAATTTGACTTTAGTATTATTGAGGCCGCACAGGATCTTGGCGCGAACGAAAAACAAACCTTGATGAAGGTAACGGTTCCCATCTGCATGCCCGGCATCATTTCAGGGTTTCTTACGGCGATAACGCTGTCCCTCGAAGACTTTGTAATCACCTTTTTTGTATCCGGACCAGGCTCTTCAACTTTGCCAATATTTATTTTTTCCGCTATTACCCGCAAAGGCGGAGTAACCCCGGTAATCAGCGCCCTTTCGGTGGTGATGATCCTGGGTACAGTGCTTCTTAGCTATCTTCTTAGAAACTTCATAAAATACTTTGCGGCTAAATAAAAAATCCAACCCTACAAGGAGGAAAAATGAAATGAGAAAAACCCTTATCTTGCTAGCGGCATTAGCTACGCTGGTTATGATCATGGGATCATGTGCAGCTCGTGAAACTCTCTCCATCTACAATTGGAGCTATTATACTCCCGAATCGGTAATCAAAAAATTCGAGGCAGAATATGGCGTCAAGGTAATTTATGATGAATTTGCCAGCAATGAAGAGATGTACGCCAAGATAATAGCCACAAACAAAGAAGGCATACTAGGGCGATTTTTCCAGCTTTTTAGCCGCCAATATGATATCATATTCCCCTCCGGATACTTTGTACCCATTATGATCCAGCAGGGATTGCTAGAAAAAATTGACAGAGCGCAGATTCCCAATTTAAAAAATATCGATCCTGCGGTTCTTGAAAAAGCAATATACGATCCCAATATGGACTATTCGGTTCCCTATTTTTGGGGCGCTGCCGGGATAGCGGTTAATACAGCTATGGTTCCAGACTACGAGAGGGACTGGTCTATCTTTGCCAGAACCGATCTCCGGGGCAGGATGACCATGCTGGACGACATGCGGGAAGTTATGGGCAATGCACTGGCTTATTTGGGTTACTCGGTCAACAGTAAAAACCCGGCGGAAATTGACGCGGCCAAAGACCTTATCAATAGCCAATGGAAACCCAATCTGGCCAAGTTTGATTCCGACTCATTCGGCAAAGGCTATGCCAACGGCGAATTCTGGGTTGTCCACGCTTTTGCCGAAGTTGTTTTTGAGGAAATTGCCGATAACGAAGAGCTTATGAGGGATACGGTTTTTTTTATTCCCCCTCGTAATGGTCCGGCCTTTGTTGACAATATGTGCATACTAAAAGGCACTAAAAATTTTGAACTGGCCCACAAGTTTATTGATTTTATCCATAGGCCCGAGATCTATGCCGAATTCTGCGACTCGTTCGGTTTCCCAGCAACGGTCAATGTTCCGGCAAGGCAGTTTAAAACAGGCACTTCCTGGTACGAGATTGAGGATCTGTCCGAAGTGGAACCTGTAAATGATCTGGGGCCGATATTTGAACTGTATAACGACGCATGGTTCCATTCAATTCGAACTGGCAATTAAATGTTACAAACTAAATGATGTAACTAATGAGAAGGAAAATAATCCTTAATTTCATGTTGTGAGGAATTTGAGTTGTATAATGGATAAAGGAATATTCAATGCTAATAGATGTTTTTAATACTGTTCTTCAATACATGAATAGAGTAAATACCATAGCAAGTTTTATAGCGGTATCTGCATCTATAATTGTCGCTATAATATTCTTTTCAGGACTCTTTCAACTACGTAAGGCATTCAAAGAATTTAGACTCACACTCAGTAGGCTTGCGAAAGTTTATTGGCATACCCGATCCAGTCGTCATAGTTTAATCCGTCTATACCTTGAACTTTTAATAATACGTTCAGGTGGTTTGATTCTAACAAAAGAAATGTTTAAGGAAATTAATAATGAGTTCTTGATCATGCGAAATAGTAACAAAACAATAATCAAAGTTGATGATTGCAGTTATTTAACAGCCTCAGAGTTTAATGAATTCGTAAAGCATTACTTTGATTTTTTTTCCAATCCGAAAAATGGCAAAAAATACCTAATCCCCCAGAATGAACCGCTTTCATTTATCTCAACCATTAGTATTGTTGAAGGATTCTTGTCTCCTTTTGTTTTAATTGACGGCCTTATTGTGCGATATCAAGAAAGTTGGCCACATATTATAGACAAATATAAGGAATTCGCTTCGGCTCAAGGAACTATCAATACAACTGATTTATCTTTCCTGTTCAGTTGGTTATTATGGGGACCATCCTGGCAACCGTTTTTAAAAAAAACAAATTATGCTGTTTTATACTTCGCCTATGGGGATGAAAACAACGCTATTCCTGTCGTGCTTCCGGTTCAATGCAATGAATTTGTAAATCAAGGGGGAGAAAATAATTTTCGTGGTGAGTGTTGCGAGATTCAAACAAAATTGTATCACAGAAAATCATATTTAGATGCACACTGGGAACAGTTTACCCCAGAATATCAATATGTGATGCAAAAATACCGCGACATGGAAGAGGAGTATTGTTCTTTAATGGAATACCAGTCGCATAACACAAAACTTCATTTAGGTGAATCAAAGTACTATTGTACAGCATACTTGTGGATTATGCTTGAGCGATTAAATAATAATTACAGTCCATTTTCTATTGAAGATTGTATCGTAATGTTTGAACATGCCAACCTTGCAGATAATAATCATCGAACATTTTTATTGGAAACACTAATTGCAAAAACCATCTCATATTTATCAGAAAAATATAAGGAGAGAAAGTCTTCAAAACAAAATTTCTGGTACCGTTTTTGTATGGCTAGTAGCAATGATGTAAGAAAAGCATTTCAAAATAAATTGTATGAACAATCAAAAAATGGATACCAATATCTCAAGGATTTTGTTATTGCTGAATCTGCAAGAATTCCTATCAATATATTAAACGATATTGATAATGTATTTAACCAGAACAAGAAAACCGAATATCCGATTATTGAGGAAGCTCAAAACAATAAGGAGGGAATTATTGATTTATGTAATATGTATGGGCAAATATTTCTACCAGCGTTTCCAAATGACGATGAACGAGAAAGCCTTGAGAATCTAATACGATTCCTACAATCTGAGAATAAAAGAGAAGATCGGCATATTATTCATATGAAAACTAACTCAACTATTGTTGGAAGCATATTTTTTTCTTATTTCCATGAAGCCAATTCGGGATATATTCCCTACATAGTAATTGATCCAAACTCTAGAAAAAAAGGGTATGCGAGGGCAATGTTTGAAGCAGCGATGAAAATAATGGAACAGGATGCAAAAAAAATTAATAAAAAATCATTAAAACATATATATCTAGAGATTGATAAATATTATAAAAATATTCCACCTTCTGTACATCTGTGGCACAGTTTAGGCTTTAAGCGCATCGACCTAACATACATACAACCGCCACTTAACAAAGAAAAAAAACCTTCTGATAATCTCATTCTTGTTGTACGACATAAATCTCCTGACAGTTCTGCTATACCAGCCAATGATGTAAAAATATTCATAAAAGAATTCTTCACAAGATCTTTTGATATTCCCCAGCCAATTCTAGATGATTATGTTAAAGAAATGGTTTACAGATTGGGCGAGAGAAAAAATGTTCAATTATTGAGTATTATGCCTTAACGGAAAGCCTATTAGTGAAATAAACGGTAACGCCTGAGTACCAGTGCCTCCTGATATTTTGTCAAGGGGAAATACGTTTTTTTTCAAATTTCCTCTTCCCCTGGCCGCTCCCGACCCTTTTATATACATATCGCTTGTTCGGCTAGCTTTGCCGCACTGTTTCCCTGGCTTTCCCACGGACGCGGTTCATACGTGCTTTTGTTCCGCAATATCGAATACATAAGCTCCGCCATCCCCCGGCCTATCGAAACAAGGGTCTTTTTCTTACCCTTGCCCGTCCGGCATCTCAACCGCCTGGCGCCGCCTTTCCGCCGTTGCTAGATCCTTCCGCACTACCTCTATATGCTCCCGGTACATAAACAGCGCATGAAGCTGGTTTATAGCCTTTATCCCCCTTCAACTCCCGGCAATATAAGATGGTTCCACTCAATACGGACCTGCAGTTAACAATCTATTCCCGTGTACGCCTGTCTTGGCTATTGGGAACTTGAATTTTTGTCTCATTTTTTATATTTTTTTCTAAAAGTGTTAAGACTTAAGGAGGTAACCAATGAGAAGGAAAATAATCCTTCATTTCGTTTTGGCAGCGTTTATTTTGCCTGCCATTTCATGTTCAGATGATAATAGGCTCAATGTGTATAACTGGAGCTATTATACTCCTGAATCGGTAATTGAGAAATTTGAACAAGAATATAAGGTCCGTGTCATTATTGACGAATTTGCCAGTAATGAAGAGATGTACGCTAAAATAGTAGCCACCAACAGAGAAGGCATACTGGGGTGGTTTTTCAGGCTGTTTAGCCGACGCTATGATATTGTATTCCCTTCACAGGATTATGTATCCATCATGATAGACCAGGGAATGTTCGAAAGTATCGATCATGGTTTAATCCCTAACCTTCGGAACATAGATCCGGCTGTGCTGGAAAAAACCACCTACGATACCTATATGCATTATTCGGTTCCCTATTACTGGGGCGCTGCCGGAATAGTAGTGAATACTGCCAGAGTTCCCAACTATGAAGAAAGCTGGTCCATCTTTAGCAGAGCTGATCTCCGGGGTAGGATGACCATGCTGGACGACATGAGGGAAGTCATGGGCGATGCTTTGGCGTATTTAGGCTATTCGGTAAACAGCAAAAACCGGAGGGAAATTGAAGCGGCCAAAAACCTCATCAACAACCAATGGAAACCCAATCTGACCAAGTTTGATGCCGATGCTTTTGGCAAGGGCTACGCCAACGGCGAGTTCTGGGTTGTACAAGGTTATGCCGAAGTAGTATATGAAGAAATCATGGATAATGCACAGCTAATGAGGGACACGGTGTTCTTTATTCCGTCGCAAGGAGGCCCCGCCTATATAGACAGCATGTGCATACTAAAAGGCGCAAAACATAGAGATCTGGCCCATAAGTTTATTGACTTTATCCACCGGCCGGATATTTATGCGGAATTTTGCGACTCTTTCGGTTTCCCGGCGACAGTGAATGTTGCGGCCCGGCAGTATAAGACAGGCCCCTCCTGGTATCAGCTTGAGGATCTGTATAATCTGGAACTTAAAGACGATTTGGGTGCCTCCCTGGAGCTTTACAATGACGCCTGGTTCAATTCCATCCGCGTAGGGGAATAATGCTATCTGTTTTTTAACCACGGATTACGCGGATTTACACGGATTTACACGGATAAATATTAAAATTTTCATTCTCTTATCCGTGTAATCCGTCTTAATCCGTGAAAATCCGTGGTTAAAAAAGGGGCCACCGTCCTATCTCATGGATAGGGCCAAGCCAATGCGGGTGTTGAAATCTTTTTCGGGTATTTCGCCTTTGATGTAGTCGGCAATGAGGAGGCGGATCACTTGTGGAAAGGATTTCCAGTATTTATCCGGCCAGGGACCCATTTCCCTGCGCAGGGCCTGATCTTCCTCCTCTTCCATTACGCCAAGTGAGTATGTAACAAACTGATCGATCATGGAAGCAAGCAAATCCCTGGGTATAGCCTGGCTATCCGCATCGTTTACCCGGGATTTACCGGCGCTACCTTTTGCTTCCGGAATCCAGGCGCGAGTTAGAGAATCAACCTGCTCATCTGTAAGATCAGGGGCTTCCTGCCTGATGATCCTGATAGCGAAATCCCTGACGCTGTTCTTAAGGCCCTCGATACTCCCTTCGATGTTAAGCTGAGCGCTGAGTTCTCGGGCCAGTGCGCCGGGATCTGGGGCAACGGGCATACTGCCAAACATGGCAATATCTCGACGACGGCGCACCACAGCGGCTGCTACTGCCTCAATTTCCCCTTCATTACAGCGGTTAAGAATAAAATCCAGAGTCCTTACCAATTCCTGACTAGGCATAAACAGAGCATAGCTTTATAGAAAGAGAAAGACAATCCTATTGAAGAAAAAATCTCTAAATCCTAACCCCTAAATCCTAAATTCCTCTTCCCTTAGTGCCTTTGTGTGGTAATTTGAGGATTAGTTCTAAATCAACGAAACAAGCAAAGCTACAGCGAAAGGAATCGCCATATTGTCAAAATCTTCCAGGGGCAAGGCTTCTACCAGGGCGGCGGTAAAGGAGGCGACCAGGCTGATTATAAGGTTGTGGCTGACGCTCCAGGCGGAAATAAAGACCGCAAAAAAACAAGCAAGGGAGCCTTCAACGCTCTTGCCGCACATAAAAGATGGCCTTAAACGGCCAAAAGGTTTGCCTACCAAGCTGGCGAATCCGTCGCCAAAGGCCAGGGCGTATATCGCTATGGTAGCTGTTTGGAGTGGGAAGAACATAAGGACTAGAAGAGCGCCAAGGCCCAGGGTAACAGGGCCGATTACAAAGTGCCCTTCGTCACGGGGACGGGAAGCCTGGGCGGTTAAAGAAGAAATCAAAGGGATTGAAAAGCCTTTTAACCTTAAACTTTCCATATAGACATAAGACAAAACGCCCATCATTAGGAAAATAATGGTAAAGGGGCGGTTAAACATAGCCATTACAGGACTTAGGGCAATGAGAAAGTGTATAGATTTCCTGACTAACTCAATTCTTAAAAATTTCAAGTTTGTAATGACTTTTGTCATATATTTAGCCTAGCAAATTCTGTGCCAAGTAATCAAGTTATTAATTTTAAAAAAATGAGTTTGGTAATTTGTTATAATATAAGGAATTACAATATCAATAAAAATATGAAGATAAATGAAGCTCAGAAATTGTATATTTTTTTATATAGGGCAAATTCACAATTTACTATTGGCTTATCGGTAGTATTTGTCTATAACTTCCTTTAGCGTCAGGTTCCAGTCTTTCAGGTTTTGCGGCTTATGGTTCACAGTACTTATATCCTTTAAGACAAATTCATAAGGCGATTTATGCTCCAGAGCCGCCTGAATGGTTTCTTCAATCTCTTTGACCACCGTATCCTTGTCAAACCTTGCCACATTGGCCGGATTGGGCTTGCGGGCAAGCACATAAGATCCGCCAATCTGTTCGGCGCAGGAACGGACATCTGCCCAGGGGCTGACCCCGATTTTCCGCATATTGGGGATTTTCTTTAAGTAAGGTATAAAACGATCCAATGGTTCGCAGCAGCCGTAATAGGAAAGCCCGCATTGTGTCATAAAGGGGCGCATATACTGAAGGTCAAACTCATCCTGCATAGCAGGGGATGCAGCGGAAAAAAGCTGTGCCATACCCCTGAACCAGACATCCTTAAGCCTGACCTTTCCATCATAATCCGGCGCGGGAAGCTCATTCGTATAAGGCGGAGTACAATGAAGTGAAGAAATATTAAAATCCAGCAGCCCCTGCTCTGCCATCTGGTTGAACCGGGCAGTGTATATTTCTGTAAACTTTCCAATAGTTTTATGAATTAGTTCCGGATTTCCTGCCATGTCCATTAGGATATTTTCCACGCCCCGGTACATGGCTATTACATCCCATGGCGCATAATAAATCTCGTGGCCCCGCATTTTTATCGGCATAATGCCGTCAAGGATCTCACCTGCAAGCTCCTTGTTTTTTCTGTCAATTTCCGGCTGCGCTTCTATTACAGGCAGTTTCAAGGCGTCTACCTTTTCTTCAGTATCAAGCTGATCTTCATAGTGATGCGAAACTATACGGTTAGCCGCATTGGTAGAGATAGTATCTTCTTTTATTTCAAGGCCAATGCCCGATTCATTGTAGGCTTTACGCACATAAAAATGATCTTCCACTACCATGTCTGCCTGTATATATTTCCAGCGGTAAAGTATTCTGCGAAAATAAGTCTCCATATTCTGCGCTTCTTTAGATGAGCAGCAAAGCGTCAGTTCGCCGTTAATATCCATTTCGTGCCAGGGTATTTCATCGATCCAGACCGGAGGACGCACCGGTCTTAGGCTGTGCATATCCCGAATGCGGCTGATACGCTCCTGGTTTATGTCATCTGCTGCCAAATCCTTTACCTGTTTTGCCAGTTCCCTAATTATGGCTTTTTCTTCTTTTGAAACCACGTCAGTTTCCTTATTCTATAAAAACCGCGGAATACCAGTGCTGCGGATCATCTTTGGTTTTAAGGACATCAATAGGAAGCCCAAAATTTCTTACTGTCTTAAAGACATCTATGCCAACGCTGTGGAATGCAGGACGAGCCCTTTCTGGATTGCGGCAGGCTTGGGAAGTTTTCTTGGCACATTCCTTGCATAAGCCGCAGTCGCTTAAAGAGAACGCGAAATAATACCCGTCAAGAAAGCATATTCTTTCAATTTCGTAGGATATATTCTGGCAAGTCGGCTTGTTATCGCAGCCAATGATTATTCCGTGTTTGTAGTGTAGAAATATTTCCCTGTACTCCTTCATGCTGAGGGGAGAGCGCTGATACGGGCATGTATGAAGTACCCCAAAATCATTGCATCCGAACATACATTTAAGGACTACCCTTGGATCAAAAACAATGTCTTCTATAGAAAAACGAATCGCGGTTTGCGCCCCCATATCAAGTGCCTTCTTTACATAATCTTGCATGGAATTCCTCCTGTTTATCCAATATAAACTATCCGACGTTAATCGTTCCGCATCTTTCGCTTAAAACCCTCTACCCTGGCAGAAGCGGTTGTCGAAAGCGGAGAAGTCTCACCCCTGGCCAAATATTGATAGCCTATACCCGCAATCATTGCGCCATTATCTCCGCAGAGTTCCAAAGGCGGGAAAATGCAGCTAAGGTCCTGTCTTTCTGCCAAACGGGAACGCAAAAGCGAATTGGCTGCAACACCGCCGCCTGCTACTATTGTTTTAATGCCAGTATCTTCTACCACGTTAAAAAGGCTGCGGACTAGTATTTCTATGGCGGTCTTTTGAAAAGATGCGGCAAGGTCGGCGACAGTAACTTCTCCGGTTCCGGCCCTGAACTGATCCAGTTGGTGTATTACCGCTGTCTTGAGTCCCGAATAGGAAAGATCCAAACGGCTCTTGCCTTTGTGCAAACTGGGGAGCGGAAAATTATACGCGCCGGAATTGCCGGATTTTGCCAAGTTATCTATTGCGGCCCCTCCGGGATAGCCAAAACCATAATGCTTGGAAACCTTATCAAAAGCCTCTCCCACAGCATCATCGATAGTTGCGCCTAACACGCTGATCTCATCAAAATTATCGGCCCGACAGATAATGCTGTGCCCGCCAGAAACCAAAAGCCCAAGAAAAGGATAGTCAGGGACGGGGGCGACATTCTCCGCTGTAACAAGCCTGGAAGCGTAAAGATGGGCCAGCATATGATCAACAGCGATAAAGGGCACTCGTCTGGCCCAGGCAAAGGCTTTGGCAAAACTTAAGCCCACCAAAAGAGAACCCAGAAGCCCTGGACGGTATGAGGCTGCCACAGCGTCAATATCCTTTACTTCCAAAGAAGCCTTTTTTAAGGCCTCTTCAGCAACAGCCTGTATCCATTCAATATGCTTCCTGCTTGCGATCTCTGGAACCACCCCGTTATACGCCGCATGAAAAGGAATTTGAGTATTAATTACATTTGACAGAACCGTGCGCCCGGCTTCTACGACAGCAGCAGCACATTCATCACAGGAACTCTCAATGCCTAGCACTTTCACTTCTAATACCCAAGCCCTGTAACTGTAGAAAGAGAAAACCCGGAAGAGATCCAGAATGAATACAGTTCTTCCAAAAGCGGCGCTAGTTGAGGCGACCAGGTATGGCCTATCATAATGGCATTCCCCTTTTGTTCGGCTCTCTCCAGCCCAGTATTAAGATAGCGCATAATGGAATTCCTGTCCTGTTCATTATCCAAAAAAACATCTCGTTCCCGAATAGGTATTTCTAGCCTCTTTGATGCCGCAGGCGCTTTAGTATCTGCGGTTGTCCTAGAATCAAGAAATATTATACCCCTTTCACGGCAAATTTGTAGTACGAGTTCCATGATTTTTTCGTCCATGGTGATCTTTGAACCTTCGTGGTTGTTCATGCCGCTGACTGGCCATATTTCATCAAGGTTCCGGTTAATAATAGACCGAATCTCCGCCTCTTCCATGCCGGAATATATCGCCCCTGGCCCTGGATTGCTGCCACCCAAGGACTCCATGGGCTGATGTAAAAACACTTCTTTCCCAGCCGCCCGTATCCTCTTGGCCGCCTCTGCCGAATTGGGCAATCCAGGCAAAACCGCAATGGTAAGAGGGCCGGGAAACCGAAGAAAAGGCTCTAGTTCCCTAAGGTTATTGCCCGCGTCATCAATTACAAAAACAAGCTTTCCTCTGGACGGTATATCCGGCCCTTGCGCCGGACCTGACGGATTCACCGCTACCGATCCCTGAACAGCGGCGGGCTGTGTTGGTGCGGGTACTTGGGCCACTGGCTGTCCGGCAGGTCGTTCAGGCGCTGGCTGGGTTGCGGGCTGTACGGCGGGTCTTCCGGGTGCAGGCTGAACAGCAGGTTGTTCTGCGGGCTTTTCTGACGTAGGCTGAGTGGATTGCGTAGTTCCTGCGGTTGTATTTCCCGATTGCGGAGGAGGCTCTGCGCCAATGGCCGGAGCTGTGACAGCCTGAGTCCCGGCATCAGGCAGCTCCGATACCTCTACCGGCAGATCGAAGGGGTTTTGGAAGTAATTAATAAGTAAGGTAAGGAGAAAGGCAAGAATTACCAGTGATCCGGCGATAGTAAGGGCCAGAACCTTGTTCTTGAAGATCTTTTTTGCCTTCCTGCTTTTCTTTTTGGGAGGCTTTTTGTTGCTAGCAGTTGTATTATTCTGCTTTTTTGCACTTGTAGGTTTCACTCTATATTATTTTCGGCGTGGGGGTGGATAATGTGAGATTTCTCGTTATTATGGAAAAAAAATTTAGGACGTAATTAATATCCTGATTCTTGAGATATCCAAGCCGGATAATTCGGCAGTCTTCTCCATAGTAAAACCATCTTTGAGCATGTTTCTGGCTATCTCGGTGGCTTTCTTTTCTTCTCCTCTGGCCTCGCCACTGGCTTCGCCTATAGCCTTACCTTTGTCTATCCATTCGGTGATTAATCCTGCTTCCTCAAGTATTTCATCCCGTGTTTTTGCGGTTTTTCTCATCTTTAGTACCTCCTTAAAACTCTCTGGATTCGCTTTTGTTATCACATCAAGATATGCCCTGATCCGGGCTGCCTTCTTCTGCTTGCGTATCTCGTCTGTTACCTGATCCATATCTGACACCCCCAGCCGGTTATTCAGATCCTTTAGCCACATATTTTCCTTTGTAAATAACTGGTTGCTGTCTATTATCTGGATGGGTAAAATATCTCCGCTAACAGTATATATTCCAGGCTGCTTCTTTTCAACCAAATACCCCCGTTTTTTCTTCAAATATGAAAGAAGCTTCCTTGGATGCCTGCTTCCCACAAAAGTCAATGTCAGTTCGGTCATATCAATTTCGTTTATTGTGGTATAAATGCAGGCATACCCATAAACCTTATAAAAGTCTTCAACCGAAATATGGTCGCCAGGGCTTTTATACTCGACAATGTTTACTTTGCGGAAGACGGCGGCAATATTCTTTTTGATAGGGATATCTGTAGATTTTTTGATAATGACAACATCAATGCGAAGAGGCTCAGTATTAAGCCGGTACTCTGAAGTGAACTCAAGAGCATTGCTGTACTCATCCAGTTCCATCTGGATTGCTTCAAAGAAGGCCGGATGCCAGCTTATCCGGTTTTCATCCAGGCTTTTTTTGTTGCTCATAGATACCCCATACCCTATTACGGGTTTAGGATGCATGGCGCTTGGAATTTCAAGTCATTTTATTCTGATTTGAAAGGAATAACTAAAGAAGTCAACTTATATCGCTTCCGAATAAGGACGAAGGTCTTCTGAAAAAACCTTCATCTTTTCTATGGCCTTCATTTCTATTTGACGGACAGTTTCCGCAGAAATGCCCATTTCATCTCCAATGCTTTTGAGGGTATGCCTTTCATTGCCGTGAAACTGATAGCGGTACATTAGTATGCGCCGTTCACGGGATTGAAGTCCCTTCATAGCATTAAGGGTGGCATCCCTGGAAGACTTGCGCATAAGGGCATGTTCAGGGCTGTAGGTGTAATCTTGAAAAATATCCATAACAACATTGGTTTCGCTTTTTTCGTTTTCTGCTTCCAAAGAGATATGACCGCTGGTCATGTTAAGAATATACTCTACATCCTCTTTTGAGACGCCGATTTCCTGCGCTATTTCGCCGCTCCGGGGCTGGCGCATCAGGGTTTGGGCTAGGGGGTGGTACGCCTGCTGTATCTTGCGGAGCAGTTCTTCCTTACGATGAGGCATGCGTATGGCCCGCCGCTTATTAACCAGATAGCGGCTGATGGCCTGCCGTATCCACCACCCGGCGTAAGTGGAGAAGCGCACGTTTTTATGGCTGCTAAATTTTTCTGCGGCATGTATTAGTCCCATGTTGCCTTCCTGAATAAGGTCCATAAAAGGAACATCAGGAACCGCATAAGACCGTGCAATTTTTGCAACCAGACGAAGATTTGCCTCGATTAAGCGCTGCCGGGCACCTTCGTCCCCTTTCTGAATTAACCTGGCTAGTTCCAATTCTTCTTCAAAACACAAGAGCGGAATTTCTTTTATTTGAGCAAAATACGATTTTGAAATATTATCCTCGTTAATAAAAGCCCTTCTCTTTGTCAAATTGTACCTCCGGTTTAGTTGCCGTATATAGGTATAGCAATTTCTATGCCAAAATCCTTTTTTTTAAACAATTTTTCTGTAATTCCTTATAATATATAGAATTAAGAACGGCCTTTTTTATAAAAAAACAAAAAATAATGATAGAATTGTATGAAATTGTAGACATTTATTTTATTAAATCTATATATTTATGACGGATTCAAAAGCAGCATGGTAATAATATAAAAAGAATGCTAGACTATTGACATGGATTTGGGAGTCATCATTCAGGAAAAAGGGGAAAACGCATACTACATAGTCCAGTGGTCGCCTCTTGCTATTGCGGATCGGTGGAATATTTCTTCCACAGTGCCGGCAGTGGCGGGAATTTACGAAATTTACTGGATGGACGATCATGATCACCTCCGTATGCTCGCGGTTGGCTGCACTCACTATGGCGGGCTCCGCTCTGAACTGCGTAGACTTACTGACAGCGAATTGACCCAGGATGAGAATACGCGAAAGATCCTGGAAGAAGAAGAAATATGGTACCGTTACGCCCCCACAAATTCCGCAAGGGCAATGGCAGATGTGGTCTGGTTTTTTCGAAAAACCTATTTCCCAGAAAACCCTGGAGTAGAACCATCGGGACAGTACAAGAAAATTTTCCTGAAGGAATCTGCGCCGGATAAACTTATCTGGGTTCCCTAATTTAGCCGGTGCCTTATGATTGAATACGTTGCGCCGAACAATATAGACGACCGTGTTTTGCACAGATCAAAAAAACTCCTTGAAGAAGGAGGAATTGCGGCACTGCCTACAGATACAAGCTGGAGCATAGTCTGTTCCACTCAATCTAAAGAGGGCATTAAAAAATTAAAATCCCTTTCCAGAGAAAGAGACGAGCGCCATTTTACCCTGCTTTGTTCAAACATTGCCCAGTTCGGGGAATGGTGCAGCCTGGATAATTCCCGCTTCCGCATCATTAAACGCCTTACTCCAGGGCCTTATGTGTTCATACTAAAAACGCTCTTGGGAACAGAAAAAGCGTTAAGCCTAAAACGCAGGGAA
>JAIRUO010000084.1 GCA_031254385.1 Treponema sp.
AAGCCTTTTTACGGATATCCCGATCCGGGTTTTCCATAAAGACTGCCCATGTTGATTGTGAAAGAGGCCGTTTTCCTTCTGGCGTGTCCAGGACTCCAAAATCTAAATCCACATTGGTAAGTACGGAAAATGAGTTGCCCGCAATGCCTTCTGCTTCCGCTTGAAGCGCAATGATACGCTCTTCCTTGTCGCTTAAGGTGTATTCCCTGTAACGGAGCAGCTTGTTCAACCTGATCCGGTATTCAGCCAGCCGGGGCTGTGCCAAAAAGCTTTTTATGTCGTTTTCGGGTATGGCCATTATTTCCGGGTCTGCCCATGAAGACGCTGCATGCGCTTTGGCCGCGGCCATGGTGAATTTGCCGGTCATGGTTCTGGCCGCGCTGTCTCCCTCGTCTTCTGCCTGGCGCAATTCCGAGTAATAATCCAGCCGTTCTCCCAGAATGTTTAGGTCGCGGTTATAATCCATCCAGGCCGCAAGGCTTTCCGCAGACTTTCCCAGAGTTCCCTTAAACGAAGGAATCTTTTCAGCCTGTTTTACAAATTCGGCCAAACCTGCTTCCCATGCTTCATCATTGGGGAATAGTTTTGACAGATCCCAAGTATTTTCTTTCGAAATATCTTTGCGAAGGGGTATGCTTTCCTGTGTCATAGCTTTATTATAGCACTATGAGCCGCTGTTTTCATAGAGCCCTGCAAGGGATAGTCCTTGCAACTATATTGCTGTCTTTTGTTTGCTGTAAAACTCCCCCTGCCTCATCAATTGTTGAGCTGATAAAACCCGCAGCTTCACTTGAGTTTATTTCTGTTGAGGCTCGTGACATATCGTTCTTAAAACTTAACTATATTCTACATATTGAATATCCCGGTCTAATAGAAGCTCAAGTGGGTATCGATAAATGGAGCGTCACGGTAAATGATAAAGCAGTCAATATAGCTCCGGTTTTTTCGCTTGAAAAGAGGGAAGGGGCCTATTTTTTTAGCGTAATAGGAACCGAGGATAAACCGGCAGTCATGGAAATCCCGGTCAGCCTGGAACTGGACATACCCTTTCTGATCGCGGCAGGCGTTCCGCTAACGGACGACTTTACCGTTGCTCTGACCCTGGATCTGCTTAATACCAATATACTGGGCAAGCCGATTCGCATACAGCTTAGCGAGACCGCAGTTTTTCCCTTTGTCCGGGAACCTATTTTTTCTATAACCGGCATCGCCATATTGCAGGCCGAATTGATCAATACAAGATTTAGCGTATACATGAGGATTGACAATCCCAATCACTTTCCTGTTGAGCTTTCCGCTTTTAAGTACGAGCTTTACGGTAATGGCCGACTCTGGGCTTCCGGCACGGAAAGAAACATGTTCACTGTCCCCGCAAAAACTTCTGTCATAGCCCGCCTTTATGTAGTGATGAACTTTATTGATATGGACCGGAACCTGCTTGAGCAGATCATACGGCTTGAAAGCGTGAATTACCGTTTTAACGGCGAAGCCTTTGTCAGTACCGGAGTTGATTATCTTCCCAGCTTTACCAGCGGATTCGATCTTTCGGGGTATTCTGAGGTGCTGGAGAATTAGGGGTTAGGCAAAAGGGATTTATCTAGGCGACATACCAAGTCTTTCTTTGTTATTAATTGTCAAATAATTCCAATGTGCTTTTTCTTTTGGCATATTTTTTATTGATTTCTTCTTCAAAAGAACCAATAATATTTGGATGATACTTCAAAAACCATGTCTTATGATTATTTAAATATTCATCGCGAATTTGTACATCATTGAGATCATTAGGTATTCTCTCCATCCGTTCATCGATACTATCAAATCCCGTAAAAGGCTGTTCTAGGCGTTCTTTCATCAATGTTGCATATTCAGAATTTATTTCAATCCCAATACAATTTCTGTTTAATTGCTGGCATACGCGTAAAGTTGTTCCAGTTCCCGAAAATGGATCCAATACCAAATCGTTTTCTTCACTTGAGGCTAAAACCATTCGTTCAATGAGTGCCTCTGGTTTTTGTGTGGGATGTGGCTGCCTGTCTGCATTACAATAATGAACATGGGAAAATGTCCAGACATCTCCAGGGTTTGCCCCTCTCATATTATTTATTGAACGATAGTATTTCTGCGGAATACGGACATCATCAAGAAAAAATTTAAAATTATTAGTTTTGGTGAACATCAAAATATCATCATGTCTAGAAGAAAACCCTTTTGTTTTCCCCAGACCTTGAGTGTAGTGCCATGTAATCCAACTGTTAAAGACAAAATTACATTCTTTTTCCAGGATAGAATACAAATATGATATAAAACGGACACCCATAAACAGATATATTGTTCCGGTATTTTTAAGAATTCTGTGAGCTTCTTTTATCCAATTTCGAGAAAAGATAATATATTCATCAAAAGTTTTTTGGTCGTTATTATTACCATAATCTTTACCAAGATTATACGGCGGATCAGCAATAATGACATCAATTGACTGATCGTCTATTTTTTTTATGTAATTCAGTGTATCGGCTTCAACTATTTCCAGTTTCATTCTTCGTCCTTAATCCAATGATTTTGTTTGGCGTAACGTAGCCATTCAGTGTACCCTTTCCGAGAAGCTATACATTTTTCATCCAATAGTTGGCAGAATTCCCAGGTTGTTCTTATTTCTTTTGAAACATAATGAATATCTCTTACTTGTAATTGTCCGCTTCCTAAGGCCGGATTGTAACTGATGTCGTTCTTAGCTAAAAATTTTAAATCATAGGCATTAAAATCGACTACCTCCATTATGCCAAAAACTATATTGGAGGAATTGTCTCTTTTGCTGTACACTTTATGTTTTATAGAGAGAATAACAAATAAATAATCAGGATCTTTTATATATTCAGTGCGTATTCTGGCAAATGATGTAATATTGGGCGATTTCCCACTGCCATCAATATCATTACTTGTTGCTTTGACATCAACATATCCAGTAACAGAACTTTGTTTTTTCCGCTCTCGTCTAAATTGCAGAATAATATCTGCCATGTTTAGACGCTTACCTGCCTCTACGTTTATAAGATTATATTTATTATTTTCATCTTCTAGAATGTCGCTAAATATTTCATACGCCCATGCTTCAATGAAAGGCCCTGCGATTTTATTAATGTTTTCCATAGGGAGACCAAGCTTTAGGCTTGTATTAATAACTATTTTATTCATGCCTGCCCGGATAGAATCATTAACAATTGCTTCTATCTGACTTACAACAAAGTCAGAACAAACCGCATAATCGTCTGATTCTACAGGTATTTTAAAGTCAAGTTTTGCATATTTTTCGTTCAATGTTTTCTCCGCATAAATAAGGATAAATTAGGATTACAATAATTTCAAGAGGTGAATTTATTAGGTAATAGAACCTTAGTCCATAGCAAACGGTAATATCCCGTCTATGGTAGCCCTTCCTGTCAAAAGCATGATGAGCCTATCCAGCCCCAGGGCAACGCCAGAGACAGCTTTGTTTTCAAGAGCCTTAAATATCCTCCAGTAATCATCATCAACTTTATGGCGTATCAGGGCGTTTTTATCTTTTTCAGCATTTTCATTAATAAAGAACTGTCGCACCTCGTCCGGCCTTGTTTCTTCGGTAAAACAGTTTGCCAGTTCCAGGCCATTGGCGTACAATTCCCAGCGACCAACGGTAAGGTTGTCCGAGCTTTTTTTTGCCAGACATGGTACAAAGGCAGGGTAGTCCAGGATGGCAATGGGTTTGTTCCGGGGCAGGTTGGGCTCTACAGTGTGTATGAAAATAATATCGTAAAGTTGAGATACATCAAGGCCCGGCATTGGGTTCAAGCCCAGGCGCTTGGCTTCTCTTTCCATTGCGCCCGGCGTATTGGCTGCGTCAAACAGGCTAAAGCCAGCCCATTTTATAAAAGCATCTTCCATGCTGATCTTTTCAAAGGGGGGCTGTAAATCAGAAAGGTCGCCAGAAAACGGCGATGAAACCGAACACAGAAAAGAAAAGAGTTCCTCTGTAATGCGTAGAGAATCTTTATAGTCTGCGTCAATGGTATAGTATTCCAGCATGGTAAATTCCGGGCTGTGAAAATGCCCGGAGGATTCACCGTTACGGAAACATTTGCAGATCTGGTAAACGCTCTGTTTGTGCTGGGCGATTAATTTCTTCATCCAAATTTCTGGCGATGGTATGAGCCAATAAGATTGGGCCTCTTTTCTGCTTCCCTTGGGGGGGAGCCTTAGCGTTTCAAAGACTTCAAGGCACGATTCCGGTATTAGGTCGGGCGCGAGTAGCGGCGTGTCGGTTTCGAGGTACTGTCTTTGGTCAAAGAAGCTGCGAACCATGCGGATAATGCGAGCCCTTTCGCGTAATAATTCAATATCCATAAGTGTCTGTTATGCCAAACGCTGGACAGTTTCTTTCCATTGATTGCCCCTGTCAAATTCATTGGTAAACATGCCAAAACTGGTGCAGCCTGGAGACAGAACCACGGCATCGCCAGGTTTGGCAATTTCAAGAGCGGCTTCAACAGCCTTATCAAGAGAATCAAAGGGGCCGCAATAGCCAAGGCCAGCCGCATCCAGCATCAAAGCCAGTTTTACGCTTCCGCTGCCTTCCAAGAGCAGAAGCCTTGCCTTCATGGAGTTATGCGATGAAGTAGAGTTATGCGATGAAGTATGTGCTGCATAATCCACCATTGCCGCTGCCCAGGCTTCAACCAGTGGCGTAAAATCCAAATTTTTGTCTGTACCGCCACAAACCAGCACAGGTGGCTTGTCAAAGGCCCTAATAGCCATAGCCGTCGCCTCTGGAATTGTTGCTGCGCTGTCATTGTAAAACTTTACGCCCTTGCTCTCAAAAAAATACTCAAGCCTGTGTTCTATGCCTTTGAAGCTCCCCAGATTTTCCCGAATGAATTCTGCGGGCAGCCCTAAATCTATAAGCGCTAGGGCTGCGGCAAGGAGGTTCTTCTTTTGATGCTTGCCTGGAACAAGAAGGCTCGCGGGAACCACTTCAATGGAGGAACTGCAATGTGCAGAATCGCGATGGGCATACTTGCCCACCCGTACCAGCCCGCAGTTGGAACTCTCGTCAATCCAGCCGCCGGCGAATTCATCAGGCAGAACTTTTTCGCTGTATATCAGGGAACGGGCGCGGCTCTCGCTTCTAAAACTTTGCCCCCAGAGATCATTTTCCGTAACTAGAAGGTCTTCTTTCTCCTGACCTTGGTAAATGACGCGCTTGTCCGCGATATAAGCGCCCATTGTACCGTAACGGTTTAGGTGATCAGGCATAATGGAACTTATAATCACCGCCCTCGGTTTAAGCAAAGACTTTCCTGTTTTTTCATTCATCCTGCCCCTAAGATCGCCAAGCTGGAAGCTGGACAGTTCCAGTACTACATCGTCCCCTTCATTAAGATTGTCAAGGAAACTCAAGGGCGAAAGGGTTATGTTGCCGCCGAGGTAGGGAGTGGGGAGTAGGGAGTGGGGAGTAGGGAGAGATGTATGGGGACGTTGCGGTGGTGTCCCCCGCTGAGGGGGTGGGATGCTTCCCCCATCTTCCCCATTTCCCATTCCCCATTCCTCACTCCTCATTTTAAGTACCCAATGAAGGGCTGACGCAATGCAGGATTTCCCCTTTGAACCGGTAACCGCAGTGAGTCGGATAGGAGGGGAGGCATCAAGGAAAAGGGAGATGTCAGTTTCAATTCGTCTTGCCGACAATAGGTAGGGGGAATCTGGCCGTACGCCCGGATTCTTTATCACTATATCTGCCGCCTTGAAGTCTTCTGTTTCGTGGCGACCAAGGACATAGCGTATTGATGATTTGGTTCTTGACCCGCCTTTTGCTAATTCTGTCTCCAATTCTTCTATAGAAGGGGCCAAGGTCTTTTCGTCCCGCAGATCGGTTACAGTTATATCTGCCCCTCGGCGTGCTAAATATAGGGCCGAATGAAGGCCGCCGCCGTTAAGGCCCAGGCCCATAATCAGGATTTTCATGCCCATATACTCATTATATTGAATGCTCATTTTCTCCTTAAACCTTGCTCTTTTGCCGTTTCCATAGTATAGTATGATATGGGACAAAAGGAAATTACTTCTGCGGTTCCCGCCTTGGATGAAGAAACCGGAAATCCCTTGAATTTTGGCTGGGCCAGGTTTCCATATTTTGCATACAATCCCTTATTGATCAGCGTTCCTCGCCACCTTGTATGTGAATCGGATCGGTATATTTTGTTTAGTCCGACCCACCTTATTATACTTGAGGTTCTAGATCACGGCTATCTGGGTTATGCAGGAATGTCTGTAGTTTCTCTTCTAGATAAAAAACGTTCTTCTCAACGCTGGATTATTCCCTTTCCGTTGGGAAGTTTAAATCTTCCCAAAAATAGCGATGAAGGCCAGGTCAAAGTCCAGGGAAAAAAATATATGTTCAACTTCGCTGCAATGGACAACGGTGCCCGCCTTATCAAAGTTGATTTTCCCCAATTCGGCCATCACAAGAGCCTGCGCGGCGAATTGGTTCTGACTCCTCCAGAGGGAGCACAATCCCTGGCTACCCACATGCCCTGGCGCGGCAAGAAGCATACCTTCCGCTGCTGTCGGCGTTCTCCCTTGTATGTTGCAGAAGGGGTTATTCTTTTTGGAGCACAGGAGCTATTTTTTAGTAGGGGAAATTCCTGGGGCATTTATGAATGGAACCGCGGAGTCAGGCCAAGGTCGGATGTGCGTTTCTGGGCTTCCGGCTGCGGAAAGAGCAACGGCAGGCAGGTAGGGTTTAGCGTGGGTTTTGATTCCTCAGATACGGCCCTTGGCACTGAGAACGCTTTTTTTCTGGATGGCGTTATTCACAAGCTGGATCAGGTTACCTTTCAGATATCTCCTTCTGACTGGCTTTCGCCCTGGCGTTTTACCAGCAACGATAATAGGCTGGAAATGGTTTTTAATCCGCATCAGGAAAGGACGGAAAGGCTTAGGATGCTCTTCTATACGCTTAGACGGCGACAGGTATGCGGTTTCTTTTCTGGAAAAGTGATTCTGGATGATGGTTCTGAATTCGAATTCGAGAATATTACCGGCTTTGCTGAGCGCCGCCGGGTTCGCTGATACCGGTATATCCCATTTCGGCTAACGCAGATTCGGCTTCGGCTATTTCGTCATAAGGTCTTGTTTCATTGGCATATATAATGGAATTTTCGTGGGCTTTGCCCAGAAGCAGGACAAGATCGCCAGTACGCGCCAAAGAGAACGCCTTGCGTATGGCCTCTGGCCTGTCTGGAATAAGAAAAAGGTTTTTGCCTTTCTTTATATTGGGCGAATCTATACCCTTGGCAATTTCTTCAAGTATGGACATGGGCTCTTCGCCACGGGGATCTTCATCACTTAAAATAACTATGTCAGAATACGCTGCCGCAATATGTCCCTGCTCGGCCCGCTTTTTGGTATCCCGCTCTCCTGCCGAACCAAAGAGGCTGATGATGCGTCCGGCTATCCTTTCGCGTAATGCCGGAAAGATTGCCATGAATGATGAAGGTGTATGCGCATAATCCACTACCAGCTCAAAAGGCTGCCCTTTTTCTATTGGATACATTCGGCCGCGAACCGGTTTTAAGTACGGAACAAGGGCTGCCAATTCCCGGATGTCCCTGGACAGGACTTTTGAAACCGTAAGCAGAGCCGCTAGGACATTTCCCGCGTTGAAGGTGCCGGGCAGTTTATCCCGTATGGTTATATTTTTTCCAAAGGCGTTTACATCGTACCAGTTCCCCCCGGAACCGCTTTCTATTAGTTCCAGGGAAAGATCGGCTTTTGCGCCTTTGGTGCTGTAGCTATAGGTTATATGTTTTGTCGCCGAAGCAAAATAAGATGCGCTGGGATCATCAGCGTTGATTACGCCGAATGATGGAACAACGGCCTTTTTTCCCTGTTTATAAATACGTGAATCCAGAGCCCTGAACAATTCTGCCTTATCGCTGCGGTACTGCTCCCAGGTTCCGTGAAACTCCAAATGCTCATGAGTTACGTTGGTCATTATTCCCACGTCAAAGTTTACATCACCTAGCCTGTTTGTGCGCTTTGAAAGGCCGTGCGAGCTTGATTCAATTACCGCGTATTCCACCCCGTTGTTTCGCATTTCCGCAAGAAATTTGTGAACAGTGGGCGCTTCCGGCGTTGTCTGGTGTTCGGGATTCGGGATATCGTTTTTTCCATCTCCTAGCATTACGGTAGAAATAAAACCAGCTTTGCAGCCTAGTAGTTTGAAAAGCTGGTAGATGAGGTACACCGTGGTACTTTTTCCCTCTGTTCCTGTTACTCCAATTACAACCATATTTTGGGAAGGATGGCGATAGAATGCATCGGACATGGCTGACATGGCAAAGCGCGGATCTTTAGTTTTGATATATACAGTATCTGGGTATCTGGCTGTCCGCACCGGATTGGGTTCCAAATCTGTTTTTTCTGGACTAAAGTCAACTCCGTGAACGATGACTGAAGCGCCTTTTTTTAAGGCATCACCTATATATTTAGCCCCGTTTGTATGAATGCCGGGGAGTGCGAAAAAGAGATTGCCTTTTTTAACTTTTCTGGAATCGTATTCCATTCCTGTTACCAGGGGATTAGGGTTTGTCCCATACTTGATATCAACAACGCCAGCTTTTTTGGATATTTTAGTATTCAGAAAGTCATTGAGCTTTCGATTAAGGTCGTTGTCAGTTTCTGTACTCATGGTATTCACTATAGTTAATTATCTGTTATTAGGCTATACTTATTCCATGTATACCCTGCGCGTAGAAGCTGATTTTGCCGCTGCCCACTTTCTAAGCCATTACCACGGTAAATGCGAGAAGCTCCACGGCCATAATTACCGCGTCCGCGTCTGGGTACGCGGTACTGAACTTGACGAAGGCGGAATGATTGCAGATTTTTCATTATTGAAAAAGGCCCTCAAAGAAACTGTTGGTTTACTCGACCATTCCAATCTGAACGACATGGAAGTTTTCCAAAACGACCCCAGTGCTGAACGCATTGCCCGTTTCATTTTTGATGAACTAAAAACAAAGCTTCCTGAACTTGGCGTTACTATTCCCCTCTGGGCTGTGGATGTCTTTGAAACGCCGGGCAGCATGGCGCGGTATGAGGCTTAGGGGGTAATTGTGCTATATTTTTACCACTAAAGTCTTAAAACTCTCCAGAGCTGTTTCAAGGTTTTCCATGATCTCGGCGGCCAAGACATCCGGTTCGGGCAGGTTGTCAAGATCGGTCAGGGACTTGTCCTTGAGCCAGAAAATATCAAGGCTGGTCTTATCCCGTTCCAGAATCTCTTTATACGTAAAACGGCGGAAGCGGCCTTCGGGAGTCTTCTCATTCCAGGTTTCCTTGCGCTTGTGGCGGTTATCAGGATTGTAACACTTGATGAAGTCCTGTAGGTCTTCAAAACGAAGGGGATTTTGCTTCAAAGTAAAATGCATATTTTTTTACCAAAAGGCGGATTCGTCATCACATAATCAAACGTTTCTTTAGGCGCAGAAAGGAGCGCGTCATTGCGGATAACGGGAACTTTTTCGTCAATATCGCCGATGTTATGCAGAAACAGATTCATAAGGCAGAGGCGGTAGGTGTTTCTTACAATTTCCCATCCATAAAAAGTATTATCCTTCAAAAATTTTAATTGTTTCCGGTCGAGTTTATAATGGTCATTATTGGTCAAATAATCGTAGGCGGCAAGGAAAAAACCGCCAGTTCCGCAGGCAGGATCAACAATGGTTTTCTCTGGTATCGGTTTCAAACAGGCGACCATCGCCCTGATAAGAGGGCGAGGCGTAAAATACTGGCCTGCGCCGCTTTTGGTATCTTCGGCATTTTTCTCCAGAAGTCCCTCGTAAATATCACCTTTTGTAGTGATTTTCCAGTTCCGCGCCCGAAAGTGGATAGAGTTTTTCCCATGTAAATTTTTCGGGTATACCCAGGCTTCTTTTATACGGCGGCTTTGAATATTCATCAGCCATTTTGAGAAAGATAAAATAGGTTAGCTGTTCCAGATAATCGCCGTAGCTCACCCCGTCATCGTAGAGTACGCCGCACATGCTCCACACTTTCTGGGTAATGGCGGAACTGTTATCAGGCATTGGGGTCTCCTTCACAATAATGAGACAAGTTCAATTTGCCAGACAGTGTCTGGAAAATTGGGTATTCGAGGTAGGGATTTCTCATTTTTTGCAGATTGGAACGAGAAAAGCCGCGTCCTAATTCAGTTGTAAGCCTTTTTGACAATTCCGGCAACAAATTTGAGCCGTATTGAGCCTTTACATTGCCATCTTGTTCGTATTCTACTATTATTCGTTCCTTCGATTTCTCTCGCTGTATGGATGTATTAGAGGCCATATCCACTGGTGTACGCCCTGAAACAAATAAGGATGTAAATGGGATCATTTGGGGTGATGTAGGAGTTGGCTGAAAGATAGCAAACTCCTTGTATACTCCTTTTTGTAAGTGTACATTACATATGTAATATTTCATTACAAAATAAGAAAAAGTGTTGACATTTCATGTGGAATTAGTAAAATATTATTACGAAATTAAGTAAAAAGGAATACAAAATGAGCTCAGAGGTAATGAATAATGTCAGTTTCAACATGAGACAGCTAAGAAAAAAACTGAATATGTCCCAAGAAGATATTGCTGCAAAATTAAATGTAGTCCGTCCGGTAATCTCAAATTGGGAACGCGGTGAAAGTGAACCTTCAACTAGCCAGCTTGCTAAATTGGCTCAGGTATTGAACATATCTCTTGATGTTTTGATAAATAATGGAACTGACGGGAAACGGGTTGTTGTTGTTGATACATCTGTGCTAGTTAAACGCCCTGCTATTGTTAGAGAAATCGTAGAAAAGTTTGATGAGGTTATTATTCCTCAGGTTGTTATCGATGAATTGAACAATCAAAAAGACAACGCAAAACCATGGCTTAAACGGCAGTCTGCACTGATAATGCACTTTATAGATGATATTAAGAGTAAAAATAAGCATTGCCTTATACTGCCAACTTTACCACAAAGAATTAATGAAAAAAACGACGTCCAAATTGCTAAAATCGCTATTGAGCGATCTATGAAAAATTTCTGTGATAAAGTATATGTATTTGCGAATGATATATGGTTTCCATTCTTAGTCAAAGAAAAACGAAGCAATCTTTTTCTATTGAACTACACGGATTACAAGACTCAGTTTCTTGACAATGAAGATTTCTATAACCCAGAAAAGACACAAGAATTTATGTCTTTGTTGAAGAACAAAGAATGGAAACAAGTACAGTCAATGGTATATGATCCGGAAATCGACATAAATTATGTTGATCCGGAAACTGGCTATACCCCACTGATTCAGGCAATACGGAGTAGAAATATTGAAACAATCCATTATTTGATGGAAAAATATAAAACGCATATAGACTTAGACTGCCATGATAATTATAAGTACAAATTTACTCCACTTCTCCATACATCCCAAATGGGAAATCTAGAAATGATGAAGTTACTGGTTGATGGGGGAGCAGATATTGACGTAGGCAGTAAAGGCGATAATAACGGGAATACTCCGCTTATGGTTTCCGCATGGCATGGCTTTTATGAGGGGGTTAAATATCTTATTGACCAAGGTGCCTGTTTGAATCAGCAAGATGGGAAGAATGGGTTCACTGCGTTAATGAAAGCTTGTATTAGAGGTTATTTTGAAATTGTTTCTTTGTTGATCGACGGAACTGATATACATATTCGTTCGCGTATTGATAATAAAAAAGCTTATGAATATATAAATCCAAATAAGAAAAATAGCGTAGATCTGTATAACCTTTTTAAAGGAAGAATATAATGATAGACAGAGCTTACATGTCCATTAACAATGAATGTAATTTGAAATGCCGTTACTGTAATTTCAGGCAAATGGATCGTATAACAAACGATGAAATACTAACTGAATCAGATACAAGAATTATTATAGA
>JAIRUO010000101.1 GCA_031254385.1 Treponema sp.
AGCCGCTGGAAGATGCGCCTTCAACCCTGCGCAAACTTTCAAACCGGGGCATTAGGATACGGATAATCACGCACCGGCTTTTTGTAAAATATTCTCACAAGGCTACGATCAGCCAAACCGTTGAGTGGCTTGATACCTGGGACATTCCCTATTGGGATTTGTGTTTTATGAACGACAAGGGCGCGGTGGGTGCCCATGTGTACATTGATGATGCCCCTACCAATATAACCCGGCTCAGGGAACAGGGGCATAAAACAATAGTATTCACCAATTCCACTAACAGAGACCTTCCCGGCCCCCGCGTGGATACCTGGAAAGAAGCGGAACGCCTTATAATGGAAGCCAGGGAAGAATGGAAAACAGGAACCCTGGGTCTTTTCAAATCGTAAACAAAGAGTACAATACTGAATGGATATGACAGAACTTTGCACCAAATTTATTGACGGAGCCTCTAAAGTAATACGGGGCAAGAGAGATTTTCTGGAACTCCTGACCGCAGGAATCCTTGCAGGGGGGCACATACTCCTGGAAGATAATCCGGGTCTGGGAAAAACTACGGTAGCCAAAACCATAGCTCGGCTTATTTCTGGCGATGACGATGAGGCCCTTCTTTTTAAACGGATTCAGTTTACGCCGGATCTTCTGCCCTACGATATTACCGGGGTTGATGTTTTTGACCCAGACACCCGCAGCTTCCGTTTTATGCCCGGCCCGGTTCTGGCGAACATTGTGTTAGCTGACGAGATAAACCGCACCACGCCCAAGGTTCAGTCTGCGCTTTTGGAAGTGATGGCAGAAGGCCAGGTAACCATAGGGAACGCTGTTCATTTTCCGCCCAAGCCTTTTTTTGTGCTGGCCACGGAAAACCCCATCGAAAGCGAGGGAACCTTTCCCCTTCCGGCTGCCCAGCTTGACCGTTTTATGATGCGCCTTTCCTTGGGCTATCCTGATCGCGAATCAGAACTTTCTATTCTGGAAGACAACCCTGCAGGAGAAATCCTGACGAACTTAAAGCCTATCATTACAAAAGGTGAATTCCTGGCTGCCCAAGACGCTGTAAAAGCGGTATTCTGCCACCCTGATCTGCGTGAAGCCGTTACAGACCTTGTACGCGACACCCGTGTTCACCGTAGCTTTACCCTGGGAGTTTCACCCAGAGGAGCCCTGCACTTTCTTGAGGCCGCCAGGGCATTGGCTCTGATAAAGGGAAGAAACTATATTATTGATGAGGACATAGTCAAACTCTGCAGCCCTGTTCTGGCGCACCGGGTCAGAATGAGGAGCCCTGGAACCAGCGCGGAAACCTTACTCAAAGAAATATGCGTTGCGAGGGTTCATTGAACCTCGCTGTCGTGAACCCCGGTTCCGTAAATCCCGCCGTCGTAATTTTACGCGCTGGACAAAAGGTCTTAAGCTTCATACCCCGGCCCAAAACACTGGGGGCTTTTGTCGCCCTTATAGCGGCAGTAGCCTTTGTCGCCGGATACATTCGGAAAGAATTTGTTCTAACTCTTCTGGGTTCTGTATTTCTTGCGGCACTTGTCTATTGTTTTACAGTGGTTCTGTTACTCGCCATGCTTTACCGAAAAAAGACCCAAACAGTTTCGGCAGATATAGTAAATAAGAAGGTAAAGGCCGGGGGACAGGGAGAAATGTATTTTCCCAAGGGAGTAAAATTTTTCAATTTTCCCGGAGCTGTAATACGTTATGTGCTAAAACTTGAAACAAAAGATAAGCGCAAGATAGACCATATTTTTAACCCCCGCCTGCCTGACAGGGCCTTTGTTTCGTTTCCGGTTCCTCTGCGCGGAGCGTATTACGGTGCTAATGATGAGTTCTTGTTTTTTGACGCTCTAGGGTTTTTCCAGCTTAAAGTTCCTGTTCCCAGAGAAAAAGAAGCGCGGCTTCTGGCAGCTCCAATCGAAGCGGAAATGAAAGTGCCGTTGAACATTCGTTCCGGTGGGAGCGAACAGCGAAGGGAAATCCATTACAAAAAAACTGATGACTTTACAGAAAATCGGCCTTATGTTCCGGGAGATGATCCGCGCCGCATAAACTGGAAACTCTACAGCCACGGAATCGGCTCAGACCTCTATGTACGCGAAGGAGAAAACGCCCCTCCCCCTCATTCAAAACTTCTTATATTGATAGATACGCAAATTGATCCTGTACTTTACAGTTCCGAAGAAAGCCTTGCTGAAGTTGACATGCTTTGCGAAAACGCCCTGCGGGCTATTCGGGAACTGACGCAAATGGAAATTAGCATTGGTTTTACCGGCGGGAAGATACTGCAAGCCGAAGATGCTGTTAGTGAGGCTCACGACCGCGCTGTGAACGATGCTTCTGGCCTAGCCTGGCCTTTTGCCCTGCCCCTGTCAGAAGGAACCCTTCCCGAAGCGCCGGAAGATCGAGGTATACTGATACTTGCTCTGCCGCGGACACTAAGCATTACTGGGCCAGGTGAATATGCCAGCGCTTTGGATAGGTTTTTGGCATCTCGGATCAACAACCCCATGTCTCAAATGGAAGTGGATATACTTTTTCTGTACACCGGTACAGGAAAAAAGGCGGATGAACAAGAAGAAGCGGCGCGTTTATGTACGACGTTTTACAATCGGAAAAATAAAGTTCATGCAAACTGGATAATGGTGAAGAATGATATTGAGGAGAAACTAAAATGAATAATACAGAATTGCTTGTAAAGGCCATGACCTATGATAGCCCAGAAACCATACCAATAAGCATAGGGTTGCTTCCTTCATTGTGGTTAAAATACCCTAAAGAAATACGTGAAGTTACCGCAAAATACCGCCAATTTTTTGGGGACTTGAGCGAGCGTTATGACTACGATACCTATACCCGCGATACCTACCACACCGGGGATCATACTGATGAATGGGGCTGCATTTGGAGTAACATTGCAGAAGGGCAGGAAGCCATTGTAAAAGTCCATCCGGTAAAAACACGAGAAGAAATAAGAACGCTTAAAATACCTGATGACCGTACCGGGCGTATGCCCCACGGTTTTATGTACTTACGTGTACTGGATCTTCGCGGCTTTGAGGAAGCGATGATGGATTTTGCCGAAGAACCGCCAGAGCTTCAGATGTTAATTGACAAAGTGCTGGAATACAATTTAATTCAAATGGATATTAAATTGAAGAATAACCAAGGGCCAGTTGCTTATTTTGGCGATGATCTGGGCATGCAAAAGGGCCTTGCTATCGGACGCGAAAAATGGGTCAAGTATTTTAAGCCCTGCTTTACTTGTCTCTACAAAAAGGCCCATGATCAGGGGAAACTGGTATATATGCACACCGACGGCTGTATTTGGGAAATAATGAATGATCTAAAAGAAGCCGGAGTCAATATGGTTAATCCCCAATACCGTGCAAACGGCCTGGAAAATCTGGTTCGGGTATGCAAGGGGAAAATACCCATAGATTTGGATCTGGATCGCCAGTATTTGCCCTTCGCAGATCCAATGGGTATAGAAGATCATATACGCCAATGCGTTGAAGCGCTTTATCTTCCAGAAGGGGGCCTAGCATTAAAACTGGAATTGGGCCCGGATGTTTCCCTTGATGTCATCAATGCGGCACTCGCCGCTTTAGAAAAATATCGTCATTATAAATAGTAATTAGTTAGCCGCTTCTCTAAGGAGTCGTCCATGTTTAGTCCTGATTTCCAGAATATAGTGAATGCAGCGTTAAACAAAAAAACTTCTCGAATACCTCTTTATGAACACATTATTGACGCAACTATAATGGAAGCGATACAGGGAAGAAAGTTCGTAAACCTTTACAATGGAAACAGCAATGACAGGGAAGAATATTTTCGCAATTACTGTGATTTTTTTAGAGATTCTGGTTACGATGCCGTTAGTTTCGAATGTTGCGTCGGTGAGGTAATGCCTGGAAGCGGTGCACTGGGTGGCCACAAGGAAGGTGTTATTAAAACTCGACAGGATTTTGATGCGTATCCTTGGGACTCGGTTCCCGATTTGTACTTTAAAAAGAACCGTGAAATATTTCAAATCCTTGCAAAAGTCATGCCGCAGGGAATGAAGGCTGTCGGCGGGGTGGGAAACGGTATCTTTGAATGTGTGCAGGATGTGGTTGGTTTTCAGGAACTCTGTTACATAAAATCCGATGATGAAGAACTTTACGCGGCCCTTTTTACTAAAACAGGTGATATGCTTGCGGTGATTTGGGAACGGTTTCTTAAGGAATTTGGCGATCTTTTCTGCGTGTGCCGTTTTGGAGACGATCTTGGGTATAAATCAAACACCCTGCTCAGCGCTAATGACATCAGAATGCACATTATACCGCAATACCGGCGCATAGTAGATCTGGTACACACGCATGGCAAACCTTTTTTGCTTCACTCATGCGGCTGCATATTTAACGTAATGGATGATATTATAACTGGCGTTGGAATTGACGCAAAACATTCCAACGAAGATGTCATCGCTCCCTATTCACGCTGGATAAACGATTACGGAAGCCGGATTGCTAATTTTGGCGGCCTTGACACTGACGTACTTTGCGACTCAAGTACGGTAGATCTGGTTTTCTATACATCGGCGGTCTACCGCCTCTGCGAAGCCAAGGGAAGAGGAACGGCCATTGGAAGCGGCAATTCGATTCCCAAATACGTAAGCCCTTCCCGTTACAGCCAAATGCTGGAAACAGTACGTTCATTACGCGGAGCTTAGCAGTTGGTGAATACCATGACCATAACAAAAGCCAACGAAACCATGAACGCAAAAACCAGGGTACGCAAGACCTTTGCCCACGAAAAAACAGATCGCGTAACCATTGGGTATGAAGCTAATCCCGGTATACACCAGCGGCTTAAGGACGTCCTTGGCGTGACTGATGATGAAATGCTTTTACAGGCCCTTGGCGTGGATTATCGCGGAATCAGCGCACCGTATATCGGGAAAACGCTTTACGAAGAACTGCCAAACCGGAGGCGGAATATACTTGAAGGGGCCGTAATGCGCTGGGTTGAACACGAAAGCGGTGGTTACTGGGACTTCTGCGATTTCCCCCTTAAAGATGCATCCGATGAAGCCTTTGATACTTTCCCCGTTCCCAATCCTGATGATTTTGATTACGAGGCCGCGTTGGATAAAGCAAAAACAATTGGCAAAGAGATGGGAATTTTTATCGGAGGAGCTGGAATACCTGACATAATAAATTCCAATGGACGGCTAATGGGTATGGAGGATGTACTCTGCCATCTTTTAACCGCCCATGAACCGGCTATCGCCTTCATGCAGCGCCGTGCGGATTTTCAGCTAAAGATGCTGGAGCGTCTTCTGGATGTCTGCAAGGATCATATTGACTTTGTCTGGTTTGGTGAAGATCTGGGAACCCAGCGCGCACCCATGATTAGCCGGGAACTGTACTTAAATACGATGAAGCCCATCCATAAGAAATTTTTTGATTTGGCAAATGCTTATAACAAACCCTGCATTGTCCATTCTTGCGGCAGCTCAAGCTGGGTTTACGATGATTTTATCGAAATGGGAGTTGCGGGTGTTGATACATTACAGCCCGAAGCCATAAATATGTCTCCCGAATACCTTAAATCACATTTCGGTAATAAGCTCTGCTACCGAGGCTGTATTTCCACTACAGGCCCTCTCACATTTGGTACTGTTACAGAGGTAATTGAAACGGTAAAACATACTCTAAGTATTATGATGGAAGGCTATGGTTACCATTTCGCGCCAACTCATCAAATCCAGGACAATACACCCACAGAAAACGTCATAGCCATGTATCAGGCTGCCCATGATTTTGGAGTTTATTGAGTAATGAAGAACCTCGCAGCAAGCTCCTGGGTATAAAACCAACAGACGGAATAAATTTTGCTTGCAGATTCTCATTCGTAAATGGTATAATTCTGATTAAATACGGAGTATCTATGTCAGAAACTGTAAGTAATGACGAAAAATACCTTATTTTTTCAGTTTTGAACCGAAGGTATAGTTTCCCGTCTCGGTTCATCAGTGAAATTGCCCTGTTTGATACCGTATACCCCCTGCCGCTTATGCCTGCATATTTGCTGGGAATTATCAATCGTTACTCGGTTCCGTATGCGCTATTCGATATCGGCCTGCTGCTGTTCAAGACTGAAGCTTCCCGTAGCAAAGTGCTGGTTCTAAAGGATGAGATCGATAGGATTGCTTTTCTGATCGATGATGTCATTGATATTGCAGATGTACCGCCGGAGGATCTGTTCCCCATAGAACGGGGTGCAGAATCAAACGATATTGCGGAAATAGTCTCAGGCTCATTTAAGTGGAACAGCGATGATGTGTTTGTCCTTGACATTCAGCGGATCATGGCTCGCGCTTTGGATGGCGGGGTTTTTTGATGCGCGTATTCCTCTGCGTCTGTGGTGGTTTTACGGTGGCAATACCCACGGATTCCGTTTCTTCCCTCATGCTTTATGCAGAAGAGGCGGCGCAGATGGTGAAATATAATGAGCAAAACCGTAATACCTATATTTCACTTCCCCTGCTACTAAAAATCCCTCCAGAGCAAATCCAGCACGGTATTGTTCTAAAAAAACCCGACAGCGGAGATGACGATACAACTATTATGGAAGACAGAACGATACTCTTAACTACCAGAATCGACTGTGAAATTGATATTTCCGAAGGGGAAATATACCCCATACCAAAAGCATTCAGCCGTATGCGCTTTTCCATGCTGTTTAGTGGGATACTGTTTTCTTCGCGTCTGTACCCAGATCATGAGCTTTTAGATACCGAAGACACTCCGGTTTTCATTTTAAACCCCGGTCAATTGGTTCAAAGCATAAAGGAAGCGGCAGTATGATAAAGACATTGATTGTGGACGATAGTCGGGTTGTTCGGTCAATACTCAGAGACTTTCTTGAAAGCGACGGTTCCTTTGAAATTATAGGCGAGGCGGAGAATGGTGTTGACGGCGTTACGCAGGCGCAGTTCCTGAATCCCGATCTGATTACCATGGATATTGAGATGCCGCTGATGAATGGGCTGGAAGCTATTGAAAAAATAAAGAAAAGCGTATCTTCCGCTATTGTTGTCATCAGCACTCATGACACGGCAAAAATGGCTTATGATGCGACAGTAAAGGGCGCGCAGGAATTTTTCGCCAAGGATATATTCACCACACAAATGAGCCAACAGCAGCGAAATGAGATATTGAATACTCTTAAGCAAATAACAGGTATCACAAAAAGAAACTCTGGGTATAAGGAAGCCCCTAAACAGGTACATATCAAGCCACGGCCGATCAACTGTGTAGTCATTGCTTCTTCCACAGGGGGACCAAAGGCCCTGTCCCAGTTATGCGCTGCGCTTCCGAAAAAATTTCCTGTTCCTATTATACTGGTTCAGCACAATACATCGGGATTCGATAAGGGGCTTGTGCAATGGCTTAATGAATACACGCCGCTTCAGGTGTATCTTGCCGAAGAAGGGGCAATCCCCGTTAAAGGAAACTTGTACATGGCACCCACAGATAGACATCTTGTGGTGAATACTAAGGGTATTGCATTTGATGACGGCAAACCAATTAATAACCAGAAGCCTGCGGCGGATCTGTTATTTAAAAGTGCAGCAGAGTTATACGGGAAATCGTTGGTGTCAGTAGTGCTTACCGGCATGGGCTATGATGGCGC
>JAIRUO010000105.1 GCA_031254385.1 Treponema sp.
AGCACCAGTTTTGAAGAATTAATGAGGGTAATAAGAAACCAGGGAATCGCCGCTAGTATCCAGCCTCTCAGAACCGTGCAGGACATGAAAAATGTAATAGATTCAGGCTCTATTGCCATCATCCTCTTTCATACTGGGGGGGTCAGATTAGCCCGGAATGCGTCAACAGACCTGGTCGGAAAATACTATAATGACCAAGTTGGGCATTATGTAGTGGTTAAAGGATATTCCCTGGACGGTCAATATTTTGTTATCCACGACCCCATACCCAATGACTGGAGTTCCAACAGTTTCCGGTACGGGGACGAGATCAGCATGATAGGCCGGAACCGCTATTACCACAGCGTAGAAATACTCAGATCCCTGCGTCGCATGGACATGATTGTAGTACCCGGCGCTCATTAATTTAACGACGAAAATCGCGCAAAAAGCTCTGCCCTGCTCTGGATACCTAGCTTTCGGTATAGGTTTTTCTGATGAAAAAGAACCGTGTCGTAGCTAATTTTAAGGGTATGGGCAATCTCCTTAGGTGCCGCGCCAGTTAGCAGCATGGTAAAAACTTCCTGCTCCCTGGGCGTCAAATCCAAATGCTCTTTAACACTAATTGCTTCTGTTTCCGCAAGGGGCTGGGAATATTCCTCCATATCGCGCAGATAAAGGCCGTCTGTCCAGTCAGCTTCAAACAGCTTTTTTTGTATTAGCGGCATGAACAATAAACACAAAGTAACCATTACCAGCACAACGCTAAAAGCCAGCACCTTGTTTGGCGCATCAAAATAATTAAAGTAAACTGAAAAAAGACCGGAAATGACAAAATATTCGGCAAAGAATACAAGGCAATAGAGCCTGAACATCCGCAACGACTTGCTTCGTTTTATGGCCCCGGCGCACATATAGCTTATGATAATATAGCCCAGGCTGTCCCCCAGGCCGTAGGCGAAAGATCCGGAAATGATGGCTGCTGGCGTATCGTACAGGAGAGCGCCCAGCCCAAACAAGGTAAAAGCCAGGAACATGAGCCAGATATACAACGCGCTGCGGCCCTTAAACAGTTGAATGATAATGACCATTCCAATTGAAATTACAGTTCCAAGCCCAAAGGCCAGGCTTGAAACGCTGTTTTCTGCCCATTCAATATAATTGCTCATGCACATTATCATGTAGTGAACAACGCCCAAGCCGATAACAAAGGCAACCCCTGAGCCCTTGCCATCGCTTTCAGTGAGAATTTCCCCGGCATACTTTGTATTACGATTAGTGTGGCAGAAAAAAACTACAATAAGAAAAAATGCCATTACAACAATACCGCCCCATGAATTAAGGAAGCCATGAATTGCGGGTAACGTGTTTAAGGTGGAATAGTAAAAACTGTAGTACAACTGGATAAGGGCCATGCCAAAAAGACGCTCGATGTTGTTTAGGACAAAACAGAACAGATAGAAAGCACAGGCTGCGCTTAACCCGTTACAAAACTTGAAGGCCATATAAAGGACAAATTGCACAAAACCCATTGGCATAAAAATCCTGATAATAAAGAGTACAGCAGAAATGATTGCCGCAAGACGGAGGATCGGCATTATAAAGCGTTTAGGCATCAATGCCATGATGAGCCAGCCACCGCCCAGGAGAAAGAAGGTCTGTTCGTTTGTCGCAAACCCTGCCAATGCAATACTGTGATCAAAGTAACGCAAATTTCCAATGATCACGGAGATGGGAAAAACCAGCAGAACAGGCCAGAGCCCACCCCTGAGATTTCTAAAGGACAGTTCATCCCGTGTCTGAAAGAGTTTTGTAATGGCTGCGCTAACCCTGCCCGACAAGACTTTAGTCTCCTATTCTTCTTATGGCTTGCACTTTAATTGAAATCTGCCCTCTTGTTATCTTAACCTCGCCGTAAATCTCAACCCTGTCAGACACGCCAACTGACAAGCCTCGCCATTCTTTTGGGCCTATATCAATGGTAATTTCTCCGGAAGAATCACGGAAGGTATAATTATTAATTTGCTGCAGCGCATTGACAATGTTTCCGGTTAATATCACCCATGAATCATGGGGCAGATTTATAGCCTCATTAATCGATATAGGCTGACCGACCGCAACCGCCTGTCCCTGCCTGGCACTTGTTCTTCCGGTTCCGGTTATGGCATGAACTTTAATTGAAACCTGCCCTCTTGTTATTTTAACCTCACCGTAAATATCCACTCTGTCAGATGCGTCAACAGACAGCCCGCGCCATTCCTTTGGCCCAATATCAACGGCAATTTCCCCGGACGTATCACGAAACGTATAATTTGTACCACCAGGCAGCATATTGATAATATTTCCAGTTAACATAACCCATGAGTCATGCGGCAGATTTCTTGCCTCGCTGACGGTTATGGGCTGATTTGTCATAACAGCCTGCCCCTGCGCGGGGCCTGGGCCGTTATTTGGTCCAGGCCCAAAACTCTGCCCGTGAATTATGGCGGCTGAGAGTAGAAGTAAGAAACTATAGAAGCCCAAAAATAGAACGTGTTTCATAAATACAAGTCTCCATTATACATCAGTAATCAACAACCCCCATTCCTCACTCCTCATTCCTCATTTTTACGCTTTCCTGATAAACCTTACGTGAATTTCAGGCGTCCCCCAACTGTGTCTTGGCCAGTGAACTTCGCCATAGATTTCAATGGTATCGCCAGGGCTTATGCTGACTCCTTGATACCATAGGTACTCCCATTCTTTTGGGCCAATTTTGACAATAATATCCCCGGTAGAATCGCGGAAAACATAATTATCTGGCGCACTATAAAACTGGACAAGAGTTCCTACTATTACTACAGGCACTTGGTGGCCATAAGTCCGCGCCTGGACTACAGTAACGGGTTGGCCCGTCCACCCATAC
>JAIRUO010000137.1 GCA_031254385.1 Treponema sp.
TATTGTTGACAATCCGTTCAGGCGTGTTGAAGATTATCCGCTTTCTACTTTTTTATTTGATGTGGATACTGCCGGTTACGCAATGACTCGTCGGTATATCGAAGGAAACCGCCTACCTCCAAAATCGGCAATTAGAGTAGAAGAGCTTATAAATTATTTCGATTACGATTATTCACAGCCATCGCCGGCAGAAGCCGGCGGTGACGGGAGACCTTTTGCGGTTCATATCGAAACAGCTACTGCTCCCTGGAATCGAGAGCATCTTTTGGCGCGGATTGCGATTAAGGGAATGGAATTCCCCGCCGATGAGCGCCCAAGGGTCAACCTGGTATTTCTAATCGATGTCTCCGGTTCAATGGATTCCCCGACCCGGCTGCCGCTGGTAATATCTTCCCTAAAAATGCTGGTCAATGAATTGAACGGTACCGATAGAGTTGCCATTTGCGTATACGCCGGGGCTGCAGGAACGGTATTGCCCCCGACAAGCTGTGATAATAAAAACACAATCATCGCAGCCCTGGACAAGCTAAAGGCCGGCGGCTCTACCGCAGGCGGGGCCGGAATCCAGCTTGCCTACAATCTGGCGCAACAGAATTTTGACCCGCAGGCAGTCAACCGCGTTATTCTGTGTACCGATGGCGATTTTAACGTGGGGATTACCAACCGAGGCGATCTTACCGATCTGATTACAGAGAAGGCCAGAACCGGCGTTTACCTGACGATTTTGGGATTCGGGATGGACAACTTCCAGGACGGGACATTGAAACAGCTTTCGACAAAAGGCAACGGCAATTACGGCTATATCGACACCATAGAAGAAGCGCAAAAAATCCTGGTAAGCCAGTTAAGCGGGACCCTGGTTACGATTGCCCAGGATGTAAAAATTCAGGTTGAGTTCAACCCCGCAACAGTTGGCGCATACCGACTTATAGGATATGAAAACCGCGTTATGCGCGATGAAGAATTTAGCGATGACACCGTGGATGCCGGCGACATAGGCGCTGGGCACACCGTGACCGCCTTTTACGAACTAATTCCAGCCGGCCACCCCGATCTTGCCAATCTGCCCGGACGCGATGCTTTAAGATATCAGCAGCCCCCATCTTACGAACCTGTTTACACGGACGAATTACTAACCGCAAGCCTCCGCTACAAACTGCCAACCAAAAATGAAAGTTCGCTAATCAGTTTCCCCGTTTCCGCAGCTTCTGTACGTCGGGTCGGCCAAGAGTCGGTGGATTTCCGCTTTGCCGCCTCTGTCGCCAGTTTTGGAATGCTGTTACGCGACAGCCCCTACAAGGGAACAGCAACCTACAACAGCGTAATCGATCTAGCGCAGACCGCGCTTGGCAAAGACGAATGGGGCTACCGCAGAAACTTTGTAGAAATGGTTAGGAAGGCGGCGAGTATTAAGTGATTAGTTATTAGTGATTAGTTATTAGTTGTTAGTTATTCAATTTATTCGTTTACTTAAAATATGATCCCGGCGGACAGTCCGGCCCCGACCATATAGGGATACCCAACGCGAACAGCAGGCTCAAGAAAAAAGTTGCGTCCCAAAAGAATGCGCCAGCCCACACATAAACCCACAGAAAAGGTCCCTGTTTTGGAGGGGATGGCCATATTATTCTTGTCCTGGGCAAAGATCACCGGGCCTCCGTTTAACTGGAGAAACAGGCCAGAGCGCAAGGCAACTTGGTGCCCGACCTCAGTGTTAAAGGCTTTAGCCCTCGTCTCGCGAAACAGATAAAAGCGCAACAGAAAATTCAACTCCACTGTTTTGAATTCGTTTAGATCATCAAAGTATATAACCTTAAGCCCAAACGCCACGCCGTCTCCGTAACCAAGAGCCACCCCACCGCCAAAAGCAACTTTTGAGATGCTGAACCAGTTAGTCTCAAATACAGGACAAACCCATATATCCTCGCGTACAGGGGCTTGTGCAAAAATGGGAATAAGAACCAGCGTGTTTAATAATACTATAAGAAGCGTTTTCTTCCTGGTATCTATACTATTCATAACTAAAACCTCCAGCCAAAACCAACCCAGGGCCTAAGGCCGCCTGAGCCGAAAGGGGATTCCGTGAACAAATGGTTGTAATTAAGGCCAGTCTCCATGTATAGATTCATGGCTATCACCCACAGGAAAGAAATGCCCATGTTACCATGAATAGCTCCCCAATTCGGCAACACGGTATATCCTATGCCAACCCGGAATGTAAGAGCCATTCTTTCGTTGGCAAACCACTTCTGCGCCATCAGGTTTAGTCCAAACGCAAAAGATTGCGCTGTACTTGTCTTTACATTGACAGCACACCACGATACCGACAGTTCCAGTCCAGGGTTGAAGAAATACCATTCTGGGAATACCATGCCCAAACGGATTGTAGCACCGGCAGGAGACAGGTTGCGGCCAGGAAACTGCGTATCTTCTTCATAATAAATCGGGAATAGCGGCATCCAGCCCGCACTCAGAAACAAGTCAAATTGTTTTGGTTTTTTTTGTTTTACGATTTCTTCAACAGCGCCAAAAGAGGTAACCGGTTCAGAAGTAACAGCAGCTTCAGAAGAAGAAACATCATCAGAAGCGGCAAGCGCTTCGGAAGGGACAGTTTCCAACAGAATAAAAGCTATCCCGCCTTTGCTTGCTTCCAGCCCGCCGGGGTTTCTGACAATAAGTTCATAATCTCCCGGCGTTATCTGATCTTTGTTAAAGAAAAGCTGAACTTCACTGCCGTCCTCGCTGATGCGTATCTCAAAGGGTACGATATATTCAGCGCCAGCACCGCGCAGGTATATGTCGGCACCGGGAACCAGACCATTTCCAGAAAGCTTCATTTCATATACCAGATCCGTGTCCGAATAAATAAATTCAACTAACGAATCGTCTAGCTCTGGGCTAAGGGCGGTAAGCACCTCAAAGCCTATCCACGAATCTTCGCCTGGCTGATTCAGAAAATCATAGGGAATCACATGACAGCGGTATCTTCCCGATGCAAGTGAAACTTCGATAAATAGCGCAGTGGTAAATTCCCTCAACAGTTCCCGGTATCCTCCTTCCCCTTCCCTTTCAATTATCACTTCGTAACGGCTTGCATATTCGTCCCCAATCCATGAGATGCGCTGAATAAAACGAGGTCTCTCTCCGCTCATGTCCAGATAATACCCTGAATTTTGCGCATGCAGAAAAAAGAAAGGCAGGAAGAGAAACAATAAGAAGATATAACCACGGAGTGCTGCTGTCCTGTGGACAGCTTGGAGTTTCACGGAGGAAGAAGTAAAAATCATCTCTGTCCGTATTCCTCCGTGTTCTCTGTGTACTCCGTGGTAAATATTCTTAGGATTTATAATACGCCGCATGGGGCGGTTTTCAATATCCATAGAGAGTTCCTGGATCTTCTATTTGTATGGGTCCGGGCCGGGGGATATCTATGATAAAAGAAGCTTCCCCTATGCTGCCATGCTGTTCAATTGCGCCTGTTGGCCCTCTATTCACCGCTTCTACCTGCCAGACAAAAGTCCCTCGGCCAAGCGTATCTAGATTTTCCAGAGTCCAGCTCGTGCGATCCTCCGGCGGCCTACTGACAACAATCCGCCGTCCATTGTCAGTTTCTTCGTAGAGCGTAAAGATATACGCATTGGCCCCCTGTACTGCTGGCCACGAAAAGACAATGGTACTCTGGGTTCTGAGTTCTTCGAGTCCGATGCGGTATCCTCCGGCTGGTTGCAGATTAAACGGCGTGGGCAGTAAGGGGATTGGCATTATGCGCAACTGCCGAGGCTCTGCCGCGCTGATAAGGCCGTCACGGCTCTGCGCTTCCACAGTCCAGTAATAAAGCCCTTCTTCCAGGCGATTCAGGCTAACGCTACGATCAGGATTGATGATCTCCACTGCGGGCTGCCCCTGGAGTGGATCGCTGTTACGGGAAAGAATGAACCTTGATCGCACAATGTCACCATCACTGCCCCAGATGAATACGGTTGGCTGTCTTAACGCGGTAAGCCCCGGAAGCGATGTTCCCGGGGATGGAGACAGAAGGCTTATGTTTACCGGAACAGGCTCAGGCAGCCTCGGTGCTGGCTGCACTGGTGCTGGTGTCGGCTGCCTTGGTGTCGGTGTCGGCTGTACAGGCGCTGGTGTCGGTGTCTGTTGCCTTGGTGCCGATGCTATCACAGGTGTTGGCTGTTCTATAACTAGCTCCGGTTCTATCACAGGTTCCGGCTGTTCTATTACCGGCTCCGGCTGTATAAGCTCCGGCAGTACCAGCGCCACTTCAACTGCTGCGCTCTGTTCTATGCGGAAAAACCCTGCATCTGAAAAAGCGGCGCTGCCTTCGTACACTGAGGGAAATACGGGCATTATCCGCCAATACCAGGTTCCCTGCCCAAGACTCGAATTAAGCAAAAAAACAGACGCTGTCTGCATACGGAGCCTTGTATTTACAAAATCCGGCGTTTCAGACACTTCCAGAATGTAAGATGAAGCCCCCTCTATCTCCGACCACTCAAAACGCAATTGCGGATTATCATCTTGATAGCGAAACAAACTGTCCGTTACCGGGCTTAGTAGAGGCGGCCCTGCGGCTTCCGTTACAATAAACCGTTCTGTTGAAATGATGCGGCTTGTAGCAGCGGTTACTACCGAAGGTTCCATTGAAGACAAGCGCCAGTACCAGATGCCAGCGTCAATAGAAACATCAACAGCAGCACCAGCAGCAGGGTCAAGGTTTTCGATAACCTGAATAATGCGGTTAAAACTTCTGTCCTCGGCTATCTCAAGACGAAGCGGCACTCCAGAATCAAGGGTTGCATTGTTCCATACAAAATCAATACGCAGGGGTTCAGGCCCGTTCTTCAGATAACGGGCATTGGGCCGGGGCTGAATAGTCAGCGCAGCTTCTTCTCTTTGTCTGCCATCTGCGTCCAGCGCAAACAAAGTACCAGCAGCAATTTCCCGCCTCTCCCCTCCTCCTTCATAGAGGAATTCTGCGGCCCCTTTGCTAACCTGTATAATTATGCCGTCTTTTCCGGCTGTAACATTGAGTATTGTTTCCGGGCCGGCCTTTAGCTCGCGGCCCATAAGATTCAGAATAATGCTCCCGCCATCAGCGCTGGTACTAAGGCCAAGGCTCCCTTCTTCAAGAACAATATGAATAAAGCCTTCGCCGTCCGGTGAACGCTGTATGCGAATGAGCGTTTTTTCGCCCAGTTCAAGACTGCTGCTTTCTATGCGAAGCGTTGCTGAAGAAATGTCTGCCGTCCGAATCAGGTCTCCCATGTATGCGGGCGAATCAACAACCAGCCTGTCCCAGAGTACCCGGTTTGCCATACGCCGCTGGACTATGTTGTTTTTAATAATGATAGTACCTACAGGCTTTTCATTTTTGGCATCAAGGGTGCTGAACAGATCGATCCTAAACAGGTTCACGAAGAAAAACGCGCCGAAAAGGCATAACAGAATGATCAGTAAGTCCGCAAGCCGAAACCTTTTATCGGAATTTGGATTCACAGCCTCGTGCGCTTTTTTGCTCATTCTTATTCCGTGCCGCCGATCTGATACTTTTCTTCATGGGCGTTGACATCCACCCTGGAAATATCGGGAGCATTAATGCCCAGAAGCTTGCGAACATCTGCCAGACTCTGCGGCCTATTGGCCCGCCCGGCAGTATTAACAACCGCAAATATACGCAGAGGCTTCTTTTTTCCTTTTACCGTAACAGACGGCATTTCTTCAGTAATAAATTTTTCTTTTACAAGGTTCCATGTATTTTCGCTGATAAGAATATCTGTTCCAAAAGGCTTGTTCAGGGCTTCGATCCGGGATGCAAGGTTCACTGGGTCGCCTATTACCGTGTATTCCATACGCAAATCCGAGCCGATCTGCCCGGCGGTAACAATCCCGGTATTGATGCCGCAGCCAATTTGAATAGGCGGATTTCCCGGATCATTCTGCTGGCGTTCCTTATTCGCGTAATGAAGGGCCTTCCTCATCATAAGCGCAGCAACAACGCAGTTATAAGCGTCCTGCTGAGGGCTCCCCGAAGTGTAAGCCGTGCCCCAATGGGCCATTACCGCATCCCCGATAAATTTGTCAACAGCGCCGTTGGTTTTCTCAACGCACTCTACCATGCGGGTAAGGTACTTGTTGAGCCAGTAGACAATACGGTCGCTGGCTTCTTCCCCGAATGTTTTGGTAAAGCTTTCCGATTTTTCCGTAAAGCCCCGTATGTCCGAAAAGAAGATAGTCGCATGCTTGGGCAGACCGCCGGGCCTGATCTCGCCGCGCATGGCGCGTATCGCAATGTCTCGGTTGGTGAACCTACCAAAAATACCCAGAGCAGAACACATGCGCTGGAAACTGGATGTCAGCACGCCGACCTCGTCTTTTCCTTTAGGTCGCAGATTCACTTCAAAAGAACCGCCTTCAATGACCTGCGCCGCCTTAGCCAGCGCCTTGAGCGGAACGGATATGCTTTTTGCGAAGAACCAGATCAGCATTATCGAAATTAACAAAACCGCAGCGGTAAGGTAGATATTGCGCCTTGTGGTAGCCGCAATCCCCTCAAATACTTTGTCGTATTCGATGCTGGTAACCACCGTGCATCCGCCTATATTGAGTTTGGTAAAGGCCCTAAAATACTGTATGCCGTCTTCGTCAGTAAACAGGGTCTGGGCATTACGCGCCGAATTATCCCCTATATACCGGGTGTAATTCCGGTCAGCAACATTCACGCCGTCCCGCACCTGTTCAAAATCCGCATGAATCAGAATATCGCCAGAGTCATTAAGGAGATATGACTGGTTAATGCCGCTGCCAAAACTGTCATTAAGCGCTGCCGGTGAAAACAGAACCCCTGCTCCGCCGTTACGCCACTGGAAAAAAAAGGCCATGCTAGAAAATGAAAAATGAGGAGTAGCATTGAGAACGATGGTCTCCCCTGCGGAAGCGCGCCTTAAGGCCATCCTGTGATCATTCAGATAAGAGTCCGCAAGGCCCGCGTCAATTTCCCGTGAATTAAAAAAGCGGCTGTTGACCAGCACCGTGTCCGCTTGACCGCCTGAACTAAAAAAGATAGCCGCTATCTGGACATTCTCCTGAAAGAAAAAATCCACCGAGTCCTGCGCAATGGCACTCTCCGTCCCCACAGCGGTAATTGCCTGAATGAGCATCCTGGAATTGGAGCGCACATTAGCCAGGGTTGATTCCGTTTCCGCTGCCGAGCGCCGATTAATCTCAAAATTGTTCTCTTCTGCCGCTATCTGCAGATCCTGGCGAACCAGCCATGACACCAGGGCGGTAATCGAACCCAGAGAAACAAGCACAATAATGGAAATTATTATTATAAGCTTTGCGCCTATAGAAAAGCGCAGCTTTACTAAACCTTTATCGATAATGTCTTTTCCCCTTTTACTAAATTCAAACTTTTTTTTACAGGACTGTCATGAGTAAAATGTACTCATTTTTTAGCATAATCATTGTCCTGCGTCAGTCACCTTTTCAAACCACGTTCTTTTTTCCATAACTTTATGAAGAAGAATCTCACGCAGAGCCGCATCGAACCTACGGTTCGCGGCGCAAAGGGAATTAGGGATCAGGGAACAGGGAACAAAGAGCAATTAGCAGTGCATGACTTGACCGACAGGCTGGGGAATAAGAAATTGCTTTTTCAAAAGAAAAATGTGAAGGGATAGCCTATGTTGCAACTGTTGAACGAGGTGAAAACAAGGTGGAGGTTCGAACCTTCTGGAAAATGCGCGTTCCAGGTGCCTCGTGCTGACCGTTTCCGATCCCCTTGAGCTTACGTCCGAAACGACCCTGGGCGACATTTAAAGTATTATGTAAGAAGATAAATATGTCAATAGAGCGAATTACAGGACAAGATAATTTACTTTGCATATAGCTAGTTTTGTCAAAAATAACTCTAAAACAACCTCACGCAGAGGATCATTCCATGCTGCCCCCGGTGTATAATTCGTTACAGGACAGATCGATATTGTCATTCCAACTGATACCAAAACCTCCGGTGTCAACCTTAACTTGTTCAAACAGACCATGGATGTACAACAACGGCTCAAATGCCGCTATTTCCTTAAACAGTGGTTTTACATCGTATTGTCTTTCATTGCCATCGGTAAATCGTACCAGAAGGACATAATTTTTTTGTGGCGTTACTTCCATTACACGGTGAAACATCCTTCTACTCCAACGGCGGAATTTCTTTTATTATCTGCGTATTCCAGATATCCAGCAATTCAGCCTCGTATTTTTTTATCCACTCCTTAGCCAGCGATAAAGCTCTACTTGGTAAATCCCCCTCCATGAGTTCCTGTGTTTTTATATTTATCGCACCCATATATTCACCATATAAAACATGAATATGTGGCGGATTATGCTCGCCTCCCTTAAAATACATTTTTACAGCAAGTCCGTAAAACCTAGAAATCGTTGGCATATCTTTACCTCTCACTTCTATTATATCATAAACTAGGGATCGGGGAACAGGGAACAAAGAGCAATTAGCAGTGAGGAATGATAAAAAGTTAACCAAGGTCGGTAAATGATGTATAACCTGAAGATAGTATCGACAGGGGAAGGCTGTGGTTCGTTGCTCCCAATGGTCCCAGAGACCGCCAGTGA
>JAIRUO010000144.1 GCA_031254385.1 Treponema sp.
GAATTATGCCCGGAAGATTCAGTGGGATAATAATCCAGGAGCATGAACATTTCATTCCTGACAATTTCTTCTTTATAAATATCAGGATTTTTCATTGCCTGGCGTATGAGCGGATATGCGTCTTCTCCCTTCCAGCGGTAATCCAGATAAAAAGCCTGGTGGTTAACTCCGGCGCAGGTGTATGAGACATCATTCATATCGGCGCCTATCCAGCGGGCCAACATTCCTGCGGTTCCCTGCACACTGTGGCAGAGGCCAGAAATCCGCAATTTGGGGTACTGCGTCTGCATGGCACGGCAAAGCATGGCCATGGGGTTTGTATAATTGAGGAACGTGGCCTTGGGGCAGTACTTTTCTATGTCTTTGCAAATATCCAGCATTACCGGGATGGTTCTTAAGGCCCGGAAAATCCCGGACGGCCCCCGCGTGTCTCCCACGTTAATATCCACACCGAACTGCTTGGGAATTTCTATGTCATAACACCACACATCGACATCGCCGCTTAAGATGGTACAAAGGACCCCGTCAGCGCCTTCCAATGCTTCCGCACGGTTTTTAGTTGAGAGAACTTTAGCGCCGTAATTGCCTGTCTTTATGATTTTTTGAACCGCGCGGGTAATATAATCAAGCCTGGCATCATCAATATCCATTAAAGCAATAACAGCATCCTGAAAAGCAGGGAAAGAAAGTATATCTCTCACCAGCCCTCTGGTAAAACCAAAACTACCAGCACCTATAAAAGCAAATTTCGCCATTTTACTGCTCCTTTGCAAAACCATGGAGTATATTTCCCTATTATATCATTCTTCTTGCCTTGTGCAAGGAGATTTTTTCTACAAAAAATCTGCATTTTCTTATTGCCAGCCTATTGCACCACAATCTATTGTATGATATTATGGAAAAATAGAGAAAACTACACTATATATATGGTGCTATATATAGTGAGGCACCTGCTATATATAGTGGGTGTTAAGTTTGATTTTTTTTTAAGACGGAGTACATTAATTTGCGCTGTCCTCACTGCGGCAATTCAGATGATAAGGTGATTGATTCCCGTACCCTGGCGGCCGGGGACGCCATACGCCGCCGCCGGGAATGTAATGGCTGCGGATTCCGATTTACCAGCTATGAACGCATTGAAGGCAAGCATTTCATGGTAATCAAAAAAGATGGGAGACGTGAACCCTTTGACAGAGAAAAGATTGAAAGAGGGGTTCAGAGGGCTCTGGAAAAACGGCCTGTTTCTCAGATGGAAATTGAAAGCCTTATCAATGAAATCGAAGACGAGGCTGCCATTTTAGGCAAAGAAGGCCATGAGATAGCGGCTGGAGTAATCGGGGATCTGGTTTTAGAAAAACTAAGGACCCTAGACAAGGTGGCCTATATACGGTTCGCCTCTGTATACCGGCATTTCGAGGATTTGGACGAATTTGTCCGGGAAATACAAAAAATGGAGGAACATCCAGCATTGGGAAAAAAATAAGGCTTTTTCAAAACTTTAATTTTTGAAAATGGCTATACCTTGAGGCTTAGAGAGCAAGCTGCGGCGAGAGGGGCCTTTCCTTTGGAAAGGACGCCGGCAGATTTTGGCAAAAAGGGGGAAGAAGTAAGGAAACACTCTTGAAATACGCCCTTGCTTAGGGTTCAATTAACTCATGACCGCAGAAGAAAAGATCAGTCTTGCCCGTTTCCTCCATACAGCACAGGGTTTTTTGGGCACTGGTTACGCCGAAAGGGCCGACTATGCCTTTGAAGACGATCCACAGCAGGAAACCGGAATCTTGAACGATACACCGGAAGTGGCGGAACCATCACTGCCTCTGGCTTATCTGGTTGACGAAGACCCTGAAGAAAATAATCCTGTACTGGTTATAGGCGCAAATCTGACTGAACAGGAAGCACAGCTTCTGGATCAAATGCTGGCTTCCATAGGCCTTTACAGGAACAGGAACTGCTATGTATCAGGCATCGCCGAAGACGACCCCTCTTCTGAACAGCTAATAAACAAGCTTAATCCGCGGATAATTCTTTCTATAGGCCAGGATGCTTTTGACTCCCTTTCAGATACTTCTTTAATTGCAGATTCCGGCGCTCAAGTTATAAAGACCTTTCATCCGGCGGAACTTTTGCGGGACAAGACCCGGAAGCGTCCAGCCTTTGACGATATGAAACAGCTCATGGCAGCATTAGCTGAAATTGATGATGGTTATAGGAAGGAAGTAACAGAGCTTATAAAAAAATACGCCGCTGCGGATCAGGAATTTGCATCCCGAATTTCGCAACGTGTCCGGGAACTATTGTAAGAGGTTAAGGATTGAGTAATCAGGACACGCCTTCCGCTTCACAGGCAGCTTCTTATTTTGACCTGGTCTTTGACATTCCTTCTTGTCAGACGTTCACTTATAAAATTGATGAAAAGGCTGAGGCCGGCCCTGGCAGGCGGGCCATGGTTCCTTTTGGTAAAAGGGAGAATTTAGGGTACATTATCAGTGCCAGGGAAGAACTACCCAAAGATTTGCCAAAAGATTCGATAAAAGCAATACGCAGGGTTGTTGACAAAGAACCTGTGTTTGACAAACAGGACCTTGATTTGGCCGAGTGGATTGCCTCTTACTATTTTTGCAGCCTAGGTCAGGCGTTAGCTGCCATGATTCCTTCAGGAAAAAGAACCGGGGATTATCCAGCCCTGGGCGGCGCAGACGAAATGGCAGAAGCAGCCCTTGATCTTTCAAAAGAGCAGCAGCACGCGATAGAAGCCATTACACAGGCAAGCCTGCAAGCTAAAAAATCTCCAGCCGAAAAAAACGGGGATAAATCCCCTGCTTTTTATCTTTTTGGTATTACAGGATCGGGAAAGACCGAAGTATTTTTGCGGGCCGCAGAATATATGCTGAATCAGGGGAAAACCGTTATCTACCTAGTGCCGGAAATTTCCCTTACCCACCAGACTGCGGAGACAATAGGAAAACGCTTTGGAGGAATGGCCGCCACCATCCATTCCGGGATGAGCGCCGCAAACAGGTTCAGCGAATGGATGAGGATACGCCGGGGAGAGGCAAAGATCGTTGTCGGCCCCCGTTCCGCAATTTTTGCGCCGCTAAAAAATCCGGGGATCATCATCATTGATGAAGAGCAGGATCAGTCTTATAAATCGGGCAATACGCCCAGGTATCACGCAAGACAGGTTGCCATGCGCCGATCTTCAACAGAAGGGGCCGTTCTTGTAATGGGTTCCGCAACGCCCTCCGCCGAGGCCTGGAAACTTATGCAGGACGGCGTTATACGAAGGCTTGATCTGACCCAGCGCCTTTCCGGCGGCGGCATCCCGGAGATAGTTCCCGTAAACCTTGTTAATTCAGAAGGCTGCCTTTCCGCAGAACTAAAAGAAGAGATTCGCATAACGGCAAGGCTCAAGCGCCAGACCATACTCTTTCTAAACCGCCGGGGCTTTGCGTATTTTTACCATTGCCCTTCCTGCGGCTATGAACTAAAGTGCAAACATTGTTCTGTTTCCCTTACCTTTCATAAAAGCAGAAACCGGGCTATATGCCACTACTGCGGCTATCAGATTCCACCACCCCTGGCCTGCCCCAGTTGCGGTTCTTTGGAAGCCGGTTTCTCAGGATTCGGCACAGAAATGATCGAGGAAGAAGTCCAAAGGACTTTCCCTGAATTGAAAATTGCCCGCCTTGACGCTGATACGGTTGGAAAAAAAAGCTTAAAAGATACTCTTGAACAATTCCGTTCAGGAAAGGTAGATGTACTTCTTGGAACCCAAATGGTGGCAAAGGGCCTTAACTTTCCCGGAGTGCGCCTTGTGGGGGTCGTCCTGGCAGACACGGGCCTCTATCTGCCGGATTTTAGGGCAGCGGAAAGAACTTTCTCCCTGGTTGTCCAGGTGGCTGGCCGTTCGGGCCGTTATTTTCCTGACGGCAAAGTAATCGTACAAACCCTGCGGCCCCATGATCCTGCCATAGTTCGTTCATGCAATCTAGACGTAAAAGGCTTTTTTGAAGAAGAGCTTAACCAGCGTGAGCTGCTCTCTTTCCCCCCATATACACGGCTTATACGTTTTACCCTTCGCTCTAAAAGCCCGGAACGTGCAAACAGAGCCGCTAGTCGTCTTGGTTCCATTGCCCTGCCCCTGCTGCCGCCAGGTGCTGACGCATTGGGGCCTTCGGAATGTCCTCTGGGAATCATCAGCGGAAACCACCGTCGCCATCTTATACTCCGTGGAAAATCCATGGGCAGCCTCCACAACGCTGCGCGTAACATTCTGGAACAGTACGAAAATGGAAAGGACGCACAGGTTTATTTGGAGACAGATGTTGATCCGGTAAGTTTGTTGTAGTTACTAGTGGTTAGTTGTTAGTAGTTAGTTGTTGGTAATTCTAATAACTAATAACTATCAACTAACAACTTTTTCAAAAGCCGTTCTCTGCGGTGTTCTAACTCATCTTTGATATTGTTTGCTAATTCCGGCAATGACAATGCCGTTTCCGTATAAAGCAAAGCTGTTTTGATATTCTGCAGCCGCCATTCGGCATCAATAGCCAGGCTGCGAAAGGCCCTTGTCTTCAATTCAATAGAAGCTTTTGCAGAAGAAACCAATTTTTCCAGAAGGGCTCTGCCTGGTTCAGCGTTATCTGATTTTAACAGATCAAGACCATGCGCATAAAGTACCCTGGGCATGAGACGTTCTGTTGCTGCTGCCAAAAGTATATCAGCCATATCTTTTTCTTTTTCGCCAAAAAAAATTTTTTTATACGCGATAGGCTCACGGTCGATTTTAGTTCGGGTATTGCGCTGGATTATTCCGTGTCGAAACATTGCTTCCCGCCAGAGCAAGGCCAAGCTTTCAAGGTCAAAAGTATAACGCTCTAGCGTTTCTAATGGGGAAGCGGCTATTTTTCCCAACAAGAGGAACAGGGAAGCAAGGCCCATTATATCTCTGATATTATGATCGCTGATCCCTATTAATTCTGGAGCGTTACCGTTTCGTAAAAAAGAAAACCAAATTTCCGGCGCAAGTGCCCCTGGCGTATCCCCGCTTCTGTCAAGGCCCAAAATTTCAGTTTCAATAGTCCCCTGCGAGCAATCGTTGAGTATGTGCTTCCATAAACGCCTTGATGGGTGCAGTAAGTCGGCGTGGAAATAATCGGGCGGAACAATGGCGTTCATAAGGCAGCGGTTCTTGAAAATCTGGGAATCAAAGGTTTTGCCGTTATAGCTTACTATCAGAGAAGGAACGCCGCTTTGACCGGGGCCGGATAGTTCCGCTTTAGCGGCTTCAATAAAATCAGCTTCACCGGGATAATCCAGAAGAAGGTATTGTTCGATTATGAGTTCTTTTTTTTTGTCCGTATTGATACGGCCAAAAGAAGCAAGAAAAGCTAAAGTACCAGCACCGCCAGAAAGGCCAGTGGTTTCAAGGTCAAAGAAGACGAGGTCCCCCGGTTTGGGAATGTTCCCGTAACGGAAGAGATCAGGCACTACTAGAGCGAGGGCATTTGGAAAGGATGCCGGAACAGAAAAGGGCAAATTCACGTTCACCGTACGTTTTAATACCTGATACCCAAAAGGCTTCCATTTAGAATCTGGAAAAAGACCAGCATCGCTAACGAGAAGCTTTTCAAAAGGATTTTCACATAATGTTTGTGGCAATTTTACGGTTTTGGGAACGGCACTGTTTGTTTTAGCTTCTCGGATCTGCTGTAAACGGTTTTTTAAATTTTGCGCCATTGTCAGTTCTCCAGTTTTACGCTGAATGTCATGCGCTGTATGGGAGATGGGCCAAAGCTGGCTATGGCTTGCCTATGGGCCTTGGTGGGATAGCCTTTATGCTGAGTATAACCGTATTCAGGATAAAAGAGGGAATAGATTTCCATTATGCGATCCCTTGCGGTCTTGGCAAGAATTGAAGCTGCCATTACTTCCGGGACTTTGCTGTCCGCCTTGACTAAAGCCTTGCAGGGTATGGAAATATCAGGCGTATATAGGCCGTCAACAATTGCTTCCAGAGAGGAGGCCCCCAGTTGCCCCACGGGAAATTGCCCGTCAGCAAGAATACCTGTTTGCGTACGCATAGACTCAAAGGCCCTTTTCATTGCCAGAAGGCTTGCTTTGAGTATGTTGATTTCATCAATTTCAAAAGAAGAGGCCCAGCCTATGCCCCAGGCTAGAGCTTTGGAACAAATTTGCCGCTTTGCAGATTCTCTATTCGTGGCGCTTAATTTTTTGGAATCGTTTAGAATTTCAATTGGAAAATCGTCTGGAAGTATTACAGCAGCCGCGCAGACCGGGCCTGCAAGAGGGCCCCTGCCGGCTTCGTCAATGCCGCAGATCAGGCCTTTGGTCTTTGTAACTCCAATATTATTTCTTGTGGAGTACCTTGAGCACATCCCTCAATTCCGGGTCCAGGGCGTAATAATTTTTTTCCAGCTCTTGTTCGTTAAGCCCTACCAGTTCATGGCTCATATAATGAATCCAGATATCTTCATCATCTACAGAGAGCTCGTGCTTGCGGCACCAGTAATCAGGCTGTACCGGATGCTGAATTGCCTTATTGTAAATATACTTATAGTCGTGAACCGCGACTTTAAGGTCTTTGCGGGGTATGCCTCTCTCCATGATAACCCCGGCCAGATGATTTATGGTATTGCCGGAATCAAAAATGTCGTCTACCAGCAGAACCTTGTCTCCAACCCGGAGCGCTTCAGGACTGTAAGTCCAGCCTTCAACTTTTACCTCGTCAGATTCTTGCACTCCTGTATAGGAACGGGCCACCACTGCCGCATAATACACCGGATGCTCGCGGTGAAGCACTAGCTTATAGTATTCGCTTATCACATTACCAAGATACGCGCCCCCCCGGAGCAATACATAGATCACATCCGGGATAAAGCCCTCATTGTATATTCTATGAGCCAGTTTCAGTGCGTTGTTTCGTAGAACATCATAAGGGAGAAAACTCTTCTTCATACACGCTACACAAGAATCTTGATGTCTTTATAAAGCAGCACGGTAATGACATCAATGACCCAGCCGATTGCAAAAAGACCGCCAGTGATAATCCAGATAACCCCGAAAAGCAATTTGCCCCGCAGTATGCGGTTAATACCCTGAGCAACCGGATCAAAAAAAATCGTCAGTACCAGGACAATTAGCCATCCAAGTCTATCAATATCGGTTTTTTTTGCCATGTAAAACTCCTTTAATGGTTGTTGGTTTATTATAGCAGATTTTATAAAATGAGTAAAGAGTTGTGGGGAGTGGGGAGTGGGGAGCAGGGAGTAGGGAGTAGGGGACTGAGTGCGAAATATTAACTGCAAGCGCAGTTCCGCATTCATTATTTGATAGGTTCCGTTCTAAAACGCCAGCCAACCTGGAGATATGCTGCTATAGATCGCGAGTCCCATCTTCCGGTTCCTGTGTACTCTATTTTCTGAGGTATAAAAAAATAAGGATCCCCAACATATAATTTACCTTTAAGGCTTGAAAAAGCGTTCAATATGCCATTAAGCCCGAATTCCAGATACATCCTGTCTGTCAGATTAACCTGTAACGCAAGCTGTCCAAATATGCCGCCGCCCAGATAATTGAAGCTGCCGACAGTAAATTTACCATCATACTCTTCATAATCCATAATTGTTAAATTTACCCCAAATTCAGCAAGTAGGCTGACTCTCTTTCCCATATTGAACTTATAAGAAATACCAAGATCAAAATCCATGAATGACATAGAAAAATCATCTTTAAATACCGAATATGATCTTCCTGACCAGCTTTCGGTCTCACCATTAAGAGACAGGGTACCGGTTTCTCTATAGTTTATAGCAAAAAGCGCCCTATCACGGAATACAAAACCAACTGCAATCATATCCGACTCGACAGTATATAGCCTTACGCCTAAAGATACTCCGACAGCCCAATATTTCGAAGTATTATTTCCCTTGAAGAAAAAGTTGTTTACCCCCAATTTAGACCAGAAATTTATATTCTCATCCAATCCAATAAACCCCGTTTCCGGCCCGGCGAATAATTGTACTTCCAGGGAATAAAGCTGAGCGCTTACGGCAAAGAAGACTATGACCAGCAAAAAACACAGTTTTTGTTTCATGGTATGCTCCCTTAATTATAAAATATATCATGAAAAATCATATTTTGCAATAAAAAATACTAAACCAAGGAGTAACCACGGATTACGCGGATTTTAACGGATAAAGAAGAATAAAGATTTTTTAGTCTTAATCCGTCCTCATCCGTGAAATCCGTGGTTTTTGGGGAATTATTTCAAGCCTTCCTACCAGGCTTAAAAAATCCAAAAAGGCTGCCGCAAAAGCCGCCGACTATATGTGCAAATTCTGACACATTGCTGTCTGTAAAAGAATTGTAGAGTTCCCGGCCCAGATAGAGAACCAGTATCAGGATAAAGGTCAGGGGTATTTCACCCTTGTTAAAGTTGGTAAAGGAGGCAAGGAGTATCATCATAAAAACCACGCCGCTTGCGCCCAAAAGATAGGTGGTGAAGAAAACAGTATTAAGGATTCCGGTAACAAGGGCGGTAATCAGAATCATCAGAAATAATGAAGAAGAACCGTAGTACTCTTCCAGTATGGGTCCAATTAAAAGTATATACGCGAAATTAGAAATCAGATGGTTCCAGTTGGCATGGCCCATAACATGGGTAATAAGGGTAACCCAGCTCTGAAGCCGCCTGGGAGAAAAGCTGCCCTTTGGCCCAACCATAAACCAGTTTTCTGTCAGGCTGGGAAGAACTGTCAGGGAAAGCACAAGAACGGCCGCGCTGATAAAGGTAAAGGTCAAGACCGTGGGCGCGTTGTATTTTAGCCTCATAGATCCAGTTCCAAAACCACCGGGCAATGATCAGAACCGTGAATTTCGGGCCGTATTACAGAGGACTTAACGTGGGGCAAAAAAGCGGGATCAATGCAGTGATAGTCTATTCTCCAGCCCACGTTCCGCTCCCTGGCGTTCATGCGGTAAGACCACCAGCTATAATGGTCTTTCTCCCCCGGATGAAAGTGGCGGAAGGTATCAATAAAGCCCGCCTTGGTAAAGCTCTCCATCCAGGCCCTTTCTTCGGGCAGATAGCC
>JAIRUO010000156.1 GCA_031254385.1 Treponema sp.
GGGTATCAGATTTTTACTTCCCTTAGGGCAATTAATTCCGGCGGGTTCTGGGGAAAGGGCCTGGGGCAAGGAACCTGGAAAATTTCGGGTATACCGGAAGTTCATTCGGATTTTATATTTTCTTCCTTTGCGGAAGAAATGGGATTATTGGGGGTCATTTTTTTTATTGCTCTCTTTATTGTTTTTACAATGCGGGGATACAGGGGTGCCATGAGGAATGAAGATAGTTTCAGCCGTATACTGGGATTCGGCATGGTAACCATGATCGTTTCTCAGGCCCTGGTTAATTTGGCCGTGGCTGCTGGCGCATTGCCCGTAACTGGCCTTCCCCTTCCTTTCTTTTCCGCTGGCGGTACCTATTTAACTATGGTGCTAATTATGGCTGGAATTATCGCAAATGTTTCGCGCGAGAACGTATCACATATACATAGGGGAGAATGATGGCGGAGCTTTATTTTAAAAACATAATGCCCGACGCTTCGGGGATGTCCGATGCCCCGGGCGCCGCAACTCCAAAACCAAAAAGAGAAAGCAGAGATCCGGGTTCCCACGAATTAGAACAATCCGGCAATCAATCTTCCGTTAAAAGGAAAATTTTCAAGTGGTTCTTTTTTCTAGGCCTGCTTGCCCTTGTAGTGGAATTAATCTGGTTTCTTGGAGTAACTCCTTTTAGGCCTTTATCAGGAATTGAAGTGATTGGTTTATCATACTACGACAAAGACAGCCTCCTGGCGTATATCGGGATAACGCCGCAAACTTCTTATATATTTTCTAACACTCGTGAAATGGAAAATTTGTTATCTGTATTGCCCAGAATTGAATCTGCAAAAGTACACAAACGGTTTCCCAACCGGCTGGAAATTATTATTCAAAATCGCAGAGCCTCGGCAATGGCTTTGGCTAATTTTGAAGGCAGAACGGTTCCCGTAATATTTGATAGGCGGGGAGTAATATTCCAGATCGGTTCAGATTATTCTGATGAGCCAGTATCGCATTTACCGGTGATTTCTGGTTTAATAATTGAATCGCCGTTTCTTGGAATGTCGCTGCCCGCAAGGCTTATTTCTTTTTTGGAAGATTTGGAAGCTATAAGGAATAACGCTCCGGAGCTTTTGCATGTAATTTCTGAGATACGCATTGACAGAAGATCGTCAGAAGGTTTTGATTTAACACTTTATCTTCACCATAATAAAATCAAGGTCCGTCTTTCGGGCTTGAATGAAGAACTGCTTCGTTATACCTTGCTTGTTACGGATGTATTGGCAGCCAGGGAACCTGGAATAGACCTGATCGATTTTCGGGGCGGAGTGGCGTCATATTATCCGAAAGGAGGCATCCTTTGAATAATGATGATTTGATTGTTGGCCTTGACATAGGTTCAACAAAAGTATGCGCCGTAATTGGCGAGATCAATGAGCAGGGAAAATTAGAAATTACGGGAGTCGGAATCAGTCCCTCCACAGGCTTAAAAAAAGGCGTTGTGGTAAATATCGAGGCTACGCTTCGTTCTGTAGTTTCTGCCATAGAAGAGGCGGAGATGATGAGCGGCCGTGAAGTAAAATCCTGCTGGACCGGAATAGGGGGGAGCCATATAGAAGGAATATCTTCCCGCGGCGTGGTCGCTGTAACAGGGCGTAACAACGGCAATAGGGAAATTACCAAAGATGATATTGAGCGCGTAATGGAAGCGGCCAGAGCTGTTGTAATTCCCATGGACAGGCAGATACTGGAAGTGATTCCGCAAAATTATATTGTAGATGATCAGAGAGGTATTCGTGATCCTCTTGATATGATAGGGGTGCGCCTTGAAGCTGAGGTTCACATAATTACGTGTTCCGGGACAGGGGCACAGAATATTGCCAAATGCGTACAACGGGCAAGGTTTACAGTGAACGATCTGATCCTCCAGTCCCTGGCTGCGGCGCAGGCGGTTCTGACCCCGGACGAAAGGGAACTTGGCGTTGTTCTTATTGATCTAGGCGGCGGCACCACGGATATTTTGGTCTATTCGGAAGGTGCGCCCTATACTACCGCAACTATTGCGGCTGGGGGAACCCAGGTTACCAACGATATTTCTATCTTAAAAAATATCTCTTATGACATGGCGGAAAAGATAAAACTGGATGCAGGCTGCTGCTGGGAACCGTTTCTGGAAGGGGACGATGATATTATTGTTCCCGGAGTCGGAGGCAGGTCTCCTCTTGCAATTCCAAAATCCAATATTCTGGAAATTATCAAACCCAGGATGGAAGAGATATTCAAAATGGTAAGGGAAAAACTGGAGAAGCTCTCTCTTCCGCGGCCGCTTGGAGGCGGCGTTGTGATTACAGGCGGAGGGGCTCAGCTTCTTGGCGCGGCGGATTTGGCGTCCCATATATTCAATCTGCCTGTAAGGGTCGGAAGCCCTCTGCCTGTAGGAGGCCTGGTAGAAGAATACCGGAATCCTGCATTCTCCACGGCAGTGGGATTGGTCCTAACAGCTTATGAAAGGGAGCGGTTACATATTATACCTGGACCCGAGTCAAGGCCAGAATCTTTTATTGGCCGCTTAATATCTTGGTTTAGAACGGAATTTTTTTAACAAAATAAAATAAATTTTTGGGGAGGGGGAAAATGAATTTTGAGATTTTGGATGACAAAGAGCCGGTAACAATTGTGGTTGTAGGAACCGGCGGCGGTGGCTCAAACGCTGTCAACGAAATGATCAAGCGGGGCATAAAAGGAGTAAAATTTATTGCAGTGAACACTGACCTTAAAGACCTTAAGGACAGCAATGCAGAAATAAAGCTCCAAATTGGCTCAAGGCTAACTTCGGGCCAGGGTGCCGGCGGCAGGCCGGAGGTCGGGGAGAAAGCGGCCCTGGAAGATGAAGAATCTTTTAGGGAAATCCTGGAAGGCGCTGATATGGTTTTTATTACCGCCGGAATGGGAGGCGGTACAGGCACAGGATCTGCTCCTGTAATTGCGCGTATTGCAAAGAGCCTTGGCGCCCTTACCGTAGGGGTCGTCACAAAGCCCTTTGGTTTTGAGCGCAAGCACAGGATGCGCATAGCCGAAGAGGGTATTACAAAGCTACGTGAATCCGTAGATACCCTTATTGTTATTCCCAATCAGAATCTTCTGGAAAACGTGGACAAAAATACTTCATGTATAGACGCGTTCTCCATGGCAAATGACGTGTTACGCCAGGGTGTTCAGGGAATATCGGATCTGATTCTGGAGACAGGATTAATCAATATTGATTTTGCCGATGTCGAGGCCATCATGCGTGATCAGGGAGACGCCATCATGTCTATTGGCAGTGGCTCTGGCGACAAGGCAGTTTCTGACGCGGTAGATTCTGCAATGAACAATCCGCTGCTGGAAGATTCTTCTGTAAAGGGCGCGACCAGGGTGCTGATCTATGTGTCAGGGGGCAAGAATTTTCCTTTGACCGACTACAATGACGCAATCGAACAGATCACCGCAGATACTTCACCGGAAGCGGTCGTAATCGCGGGCCTGTATATTAATCAGGAATTGGAAGATAAGCTAAGGATAACCGTTATTGCAACCGGTTTTGAAAACAAGCGGACCAAGCAGACAGCGCAGATTCCAAACATTAGCGGCGTAAAGCCCGGCGAAGTTATTTCTGAAGACGAATTCCATAAAATGAAAGAGAAGGTTCCGATTGGCAACTGGCTGCCTCACCGGAATTATGATTATGACGATCTGGAAATTCCGACGGTAGTGCGGGATAGCCGTGGTGCTACAAAGTAAAAGGAGGCGCATAGTTCTGTGGACAAGCAAGCCCTGCTAAAGCATTATTATTCGCATTTGATTGCCCTGGAACGCCGCGCTCCTCTTACGGCCGAAACGTATCGCTTGGAAATTCGTCGTTTTCTTGACTGGCTTTCGAATAACAAGGTAAAGATGGCAGGAAGCACATCCAATTCCCTGGAGTTTTCTGATGTATCGTCTTATCTTGATTATCGCAGAAGCGTAGATGGGATAGACAACCGCTCTGCCGCGAAAGCTGTTTCCGCCTTGAAATCGTTTTTTAGGTTTCTTTCTGAAGAAGAAATCCTTGGCAGGAAAGAAGAAAATGCGGGAAACAAATTGTCATCTGTGGCGGCCCGCGTATCGCTTTTGCATGTTGACAGGCGGGGCAGTCGGCTCCCCGATGTGCTAAAACACGGGGAAGCTGATAAGCTCTTGGCCCTTATAGATACCAGCACTCCGCTGGGAATCAGAAACCGGGCTATTTATGAGCTGCTTTATTCTGCTGGCCTGCGTATTTCAGAATTGGTATCCCTTAATGTGCAGGACCTTAGCCTTTCGGAAGGCGTTGCGCGTGTTACCGGAAAGGGAAACAAAGAACGGCTCGTGATATTCGGCGCGGAAGCAGCAGTCTGGCTTAAACGCTATCTGGGGGAGGCAAGGCCGGTCTTTCTTAAGCTACGCCGCAGTTCCGCGTTTTTTGTAAGTAGGCAGGGCAAGCGGCTTACACGCAAAGGGATATGGAAGAATTACAAAGCCCTGGCGGATCAGGCAGGGATTAACTCAAAACTGCATACGCTTAGGCATACTTTTGCCACGGATCTTCTGGCAGGAGGCGCTGATCTCCGGTCAGTTCAAGAACTCCTTGGGCATGCGGATTTGTCCACTACCCAAATTTACACTCATGTTGATTCTTCATATCTCCGGGAGAAACACCGGGAGTTCTTGCCCCGGTTAAAGGAAAGGAAAGTAACATGAAAATTAAAAAACAATATGGCATTGCGATAATTGTTATTGCTGTTATTGCCTTTATATTGATAGCGTTGCAGATTGTTAAAACATCAGTGATCCGAAATGATTACACGTCTCAAATTGTGTCCCTTAGTCCTTCCGGCGGACCGCCCGAAACCATTGATGGCTTAAGAAACGCCATTGCCTTGTATGAAAAGCAAATTGAAGCCCATGTCAGGGATGCTGCGCAAACTGCGTCATACTGGAAAATACTGGCTATACGTTATCAGGACAGGAACCTTCATAACCTTGCGCTGGATGCTCTGGAAAGGGCCATTTTTTATAACCCATCAGATCCTCTGCTTTATTATTCAACTGGCGTCTCCGCTGGGTATGTAGCGAAACACTATATAGAATTTTTCTCAAGGGACAGCAATCAAGAACGGGAGCGGCTTTATGCCCTGTCCGAATCAGCCTATCTTAGTGCCATTAAGCTAGACAGCACTTATACCAGGCCCTTGTACGGCATTGGGGTGCTTTACGTCTTTGAACTTAACAGGTCCGCCGATGCGATTCCCTATCTGGAGCGTTACCTTGAATTGTCAGCTAATGATACGGATGCAATGTTTGTTCTGGCCAGGGCCTATTATAACACCAATGCCTTTCAAAAGGCGATTGATCTTTACGACAGGATAATAGTGGTTGCCAAAGAGGATAATAAAAAACGCGAGGCCTGGAACAATAAGCAGCAGGTAATGGAGATCTTATATGGCTGATTCTCGTGTAAACTCCGGAACTGCCGTCTCTGCTAATTCGCAAAGCAGGGGATTATTGGATCTGATGATACTCCATATCCCCGGCCTTAAAACAGTAGATAGAAACGTCTTGTGCAATAAATTTAAAAACGAAAACGATCTGGTACATTCAAAAAATGATATTGAAGCCATACTTGGCCATCCTCTTCCTCGAAAGTCTTGGTCTATGGACAAGGTACGTAAGCAGGCCGAAAAAGATCAAAAGGCAGCGGAACTTCGTGGCATAAAAACAGTTTCCCTTGCAGAAGAAAAGTACCCACCGCTCTTGCGAGAGATATACGATCCTCCGCACCTTCTTTTTTACTTAGGGATTTTGCCTAATCCCGAAAAATGCCTTGCTGCCATCGTAGGAACCCGCAAACCGAGTTCCGCCGCGGCGGCTATGGCATACAATCTGGGACGGGATTTAGGAAAAGCGGGAATACCCGTAGTCTCAGGACTTGCCCTGGGAATTGACGCTTTTGCACATAGGGGGAATCTGGACGCGGGCGCTTCGGCTGTCGCGGTTCTTGGATCAGGCTTGGATCAAATTTACCCCGCCTCAAACCGAGGGCTTGCGCGACAGATACTGGAAAAAGGCGGTGCCCTCTTTAGCGAGTATGCTCCGGGAACAGGGCCAATGAAATGGCATTTTCCCGCGAGGAACCGCATTATTTCGGCCCTATCACGCGGCACAATAATAGTTGAAGCCCCGGAAAAATCCGGCGCTCTTATTACAGCGTCTTTTGTACTGGAACAAGACAGGGATCTTTGGGTAAGCTCTGTTGGTGTACAATCATCACAGGGAAAGGGAAGCGCGAAACTGGCTGCAGATGGTGCAAAGGTAATTAATTCGGCTAGGGACATATTGATAGAATGGGGTCTTGAAAAACATTCCACTGAAGGAACTGAATTGGAATCGCAGCAAAGCCCGGATGACCTCGGTACAGGAGCGGTACTGGCGTCTTCGCTGGCTAAATCTCTAAATATTGATTTGAGAGGAAATTAATGGCAATCAAAGCAAAAGAAAAAACCACAAAAGAAAAAGAAACCAATAGTAAATCCCCAAAAAAACCCACAGCCAAGTTAAAGGAAAAGAAAATACTAGTAATAGTGGAATCTCCGGCAAAAGCCAAGACCATTGAAAAATATTTAGGCGCCAATTACAGCGTCAAAGCGTCTATGGGGCATCTGATCGATCTTCCAAAATCCCGCATAGCCATCGATGTGGATCACAATTTTGAACCTGAATACATTACGGTCAGGGGAAGGGCTAAACTCCTTAAAGAGCTTCAGGGAGACGCAAAAAAAGCAGGGTCAGTGCTGCTGGCAAGTGATAACGACAGGGAAGGAGAGGCCATTGCCTGGCATTTACGAAATGCCATAACCGCAAAAACGCAAGTTCCCATTCAGCGCATTGCCTTTAATGAAATAACTCCGCAGGCAATTAGAGACGCTGTTGCCAATCCTTCGCTCATTGACGAAGCAAAGGTAAATGCGCAAAAAGCTCGCCGTGTTTTGGACAGGCTGGTAGGCTATAATCTTTCTCCCCTTTTATGGAAGAAGGTAAAGAACGGTTTGTCAGCAGGAAGAGTACAGTCCGTAGCGTTAAGGCTCATCTGCGAAAGGGAAAAAGAAGTTGAGTCCTTTATTCCAGAAGAGTACTGGACTTTGGAAGCGGATTTCAAAGTGGGGAAAGCTTCTTACACGGCCCAGCTTGTTTCCTGGAAAGGCGCTAAACCGGAATTAAAGAATGAAAAAGAGGTCAAGGAAATCATTGACCTTGTAAAAAACAGCGACTGTTCGGTATCGGAAGTACGCGAAACTGAAAAGACCATAAAGCCCCGTCCTCCCTTTACGACATCTCAGCTTCAGCAGACCGCAGCCAACCGCCTTGGTTTTACCAGCAGAAAGACTATGCAGATTGCCCAGCAGCTTTACGAGGGTGTGAACATAGGCAGTTCGCGCATAGGGTTGATTACCTATATGCGCACAGACTCGGTACGCATTTCCCAGGCCGCCCTTGAAGAAGTCCGGGCCTGGATTGAAAAAAATTATCCCAAGGCTCTTCCCCCAAAGGCCCTGGAATACAGCCTGAGTAAAAAGGCACAGGATGCTCACGAGGCCATACGTCCCACCATTATCAATTATCATCCTGATACCATAAAGGACAATCTTACAAAGGATCAGCTTAAGCTTTATACAATAATCTGGGAACGTTTTGTTTCAAGCCAGATGGAGAGCGCCAGAACCCGGACTGTTAGCGTTGACATAAAAGCCGGAGACGGCATATTCCGTGTTGCCGGAACCAAAGTAATAGAAAAAGGTTTTTATCAAGTTTTAAAGCTGCTTTCCACAAAAGATGAAAAGGGAAACGCCTACCCCAAACTAAAGGCCGGAGACAAGGTAAAGGTAGATGCCTTTAGGCCGGAACAGCACTTTACCCAGGGCCCACCCCGCTTTACCGACGCTTCCATAGTCAAGACCCTGGAAGAAAAAGGTAT
>JAIRUO010000195.1 GCA_031254385.1 Treponema sp.
GGATTCGAGGATTCATTTAAGAATCTGGGGCCCGGATCATCTACAGAAGAACAGATCGCCTACGCCTATTGGTATGGGGGAAAACGCATGATGGAAGTTCCCGCCTATTCCCTGGAAGAATTCCTCTACGAGAAAACCGAACGCATTGAAGTTGTTCCCTACGGCATAGAAACGCGGTTCTGGCCAGCAGGCCGGGAGATACCTGATCTAAAAGGCCTCGGCGGGTTCCATGCCCAGCCCCGGAAAACCGATATGGAAAAATTTCTTGATAAAAAAAGAATACCGCTTTCTGAACTGGCGCTGCACAGTTATATACTGGATTTTCTCTTTCGCGGGGAACTTAATATTTCCAGCATGGTAGACAGAATAATCCCCCCTCTTATAAAAATTACCATCCAGGAACTAAAATACATTGAAGCCTATATAAATATTGAGCTTGCCGAAATTTCAAATAACTATTCGCCTTTTACAGACAAGCAGACGGGGCCGGTACGGCAGCGTATATGCGAACTCCACACGGCAATTATAGAACTCGTTTTTAAACTGGAAAACGAGAAAATCGATCCGTCCTGGCTACCGAAACATACTTTTATTATACTTTCCCAAATACAAAGCCATGTCCTGGGAATTATGGAAGAACTGGACAGTAACGATAGCTCCCTGGAAATGGAACTGGAAGCCATAGATAATTCCCTGGACAGCATGATAGAAACTTATGAAGAAATGAGAATCCTCATTGACGAAGCTATAGAGAACTACAGGAAAAACAAATTTTCTCTGGTCAGGGCAGGGCCAGGAAAAGGCGGAGAATGGCTGTTTCAATTAACAATAGGCGGAACCGACGTATGGCGCCGCCTTATGCTGTCCGAAGATAGCAACCTTGAAGCGCTTCATCTTGCTATTCAAAACAGCTTTGGCTGGAATAATTCCTGGGTTTATCAATTCCGTGCAGAAGAGACACTGAGTAACAGCATTACCCTTAAAGAATTAGCTGAAAATGGCCTTCTGGAATTCCTCTATGAGTATGGCACTAAGTGGACAGTCAGGGTTATACTTCTTACAAGATATAAGGCAACTGGAAAGAAACCGATACGCTGCGTAACCGGCGCAGGAGCCGCTCCTCCGGAAAATATAGGTGGACCCTTACGCTATAAACGCCTTATTTCCGCCCTGAGCAAAAAAAATGATTTTGAGCGCATTAGCGCAGAAAGGGAACTGGGGTTGAATTTTAACCCTGATATTTTTGATATGGAAGCCTGTAACAAGAGCCTTGGCACTGGTTTCTCCATTAACGCCGAGAGTTCCGAAAAAAAGGAAAACAGCAATGAAAAAATCTGAACCCAGCCCTGGGTTAGGAGAATTGCTTATACGCGGAGGGATATATTATTCGGTTCTGGGAAATACCGTGCAGGAAACGCTAGAATTCCTGGTTGGGAAAATCCCCTTGCCAAATACAGTTTCCTCTCAGGATCTGCTCAAGGCAATGCTGGAAAGGGAAGCCTTAATGTCAACCTGCATTGGCAACGGAATCGCCATACCTCATCCCCGCAATCCTATGGTTCAGGAACCGCAAGATCAATTCGCAGCCATAGCCTTTCTTGAGCATACGGTGGACTGGAAGGCTTTAGACGGCAAAGCGGTTGATACTTTAATAATCATAGTTTCGGCATCCGCAAAATTTCACCTTCAAACGCTCTCGGCAGTTTCCTATTTTACCCGGCAGGATGCTTTTCAAAGCCTTATTAGAGAAAGGGCGCAGCAAGAAACCCTTATTAAATATATCAGTGAAACTGAAAAAAACTGGAAACAAACAGGAGTTTAATATGAACACAAAAGCTTTGGAAAAAATCGCGTTATCTGTCAGGGCTCTGTCAATGGACGCAGTCCAGAAAGCCAACTCTGGCCATCCGGGAATTTGTATGGGAGCCGCAGAATTAGGCGCCATTCTTTACGGAGAACTGCTGCGCCACGATCCTTCGGATTCAAAATGGCCCGATAGGGATCGTCTTATTTTGTCAGCCGGACACGGTTCCATGTTCCTTTATTCCCTGCTCTATCTGTCGGGATATAAAACCATCACTCTGGATTCCCTTAAATCTTTTAGGCAGGTGGGTTCCCCGGCTGCTGGCCACCCCGAATACGGCGTAGCAGAAGGCATCGAAATGACCACCGGGCCTTTAGGGCAGGGCCTTGCCTCTTCTGTGGGAATGGCAATCGCGGAGGCCATGCTGGCAGCGCGTTTTAATACGCCAAAGCACACAATAGTAAACCACTACACTTATGTTCTGTCCGGGGACGGCTGTTTGCAGGAAGGCGTTTCTGGAGAGGCCTCCTCGCTGGCTGGCCATTTGAGATTGGGCAAACTCATTGTGTTTTACGATTCGAACAAAATTACCATTGACGGCAGTACCGATCTAAGCTTTACAGAAGATGTCGCAAAACGCTACGAGGCTTACGGCTGGCAGGTGCTTTCCGGATCTATGTACGATTTTGAAGGAATTGCCAAACTGGTAAAAGAGGCCAAGGCCGAAACAAAAAAACCGAGCATCATCATATTAAAATCCATAATCGGAAAGGGGGCGCCTAACAAGCAAAATACCGCTGATGTCCACGGAATGCCATTAGGTGAAGAAGAACTTGCGGCGGCAAAAAAAGCCCTGGGTATAAGCGGCGATTTCTACACAGACCCGGAGGCTTCATCCTATTTTGAATCCAAAAGACTAGAATGGAAAAAGGCAAGGGAAGCATGGCTAGAGCTATTTAATTCCTGGGCAAAAGAGAATCCCGAAAAGAAAAAAGAATGGGATGATTTTTATTCTGGCACAGTAAAGCCCGCGACATTTCCGGAATACAAACTAGGTGAAAAGATCGCCACCAGGACAGCGGGCAATAAAGCCCTGGCAGCCGTTGCAGCGGCTAACGCAAACCTGGTAGGAGGTTCCGCAGATTTAAGAGGGCCAAATGCTGTCGGCCTTCCAAACACCACAGGCTTCTCCGCCGCAGACAGAACAGGCAGGTACCTTTATTACGGCATCAGGGAATTTGCTATGGCAGCCATTTCCAATGGCATAGTCCTGCACGGAGGGCTGCGATCCTTCTGTGCCACCTTCATGGTGTTTTCTGATTACCTGCGTCCGGCTCTGCGCCTGTCCGCCCTGATGAAGCAGCCGGTTATCTACGTGCTTACCCACGATTCCATTTTTGTCGGCGAGGACGGCCCCACTCACCAGCCTGTTGAACATCTGGCTGTTCTGCGGGCCATTCCCAACGTGCAAGTCCTCCGCCCTGCTGACGCGGAAGAAACTGCCGAAGCCTGGCTCATGGCCATGGAAAGGAAGGACGGCCCCATAGTGCTGGCCCTGACCCGGCAAAATACTGTCGTTTTCGCCAAACAGGACCCGGACTGGAAAAATACGATCCGCACTGGCGCTTATGTCGCCAAAAAAGCGGAGGGCAATGCAGACCTAGTTATCATAGCAACAGGCTCGGAAGTAAATATGGCCCTGGAAGCGGCGCAGCTTGCCACGGAAAAAACAGGGAAAAAAATCCAGGTTGTTTCCATGATTAGTCGGGAACTCTTTGAATCGCAGAGCGAAGTTATACGCAGCGCAATAGTTCCTTCTGGAATACGCGCAATAGTCTGCGAAGCGGGGATTGGCCTGGGATGGGAAAGATGGGCAAAAAAGGAAGACATTTTCTCCATTGACCGATTCGGTGAATCCGGTCCTGCTGCAAAAGTCGCGGAACATTTGGGCTTTACAGCGGCGGCCCTGGCAGAGCTTATAACCAGGAACTAATTGCGGGCTAAAATCAGAAGCATATCCCGCTTCCCTTCTCTTGACGCTTTTTCCTGAGGAGTCAGGCCGTTATTATCCCTTATGTTTCTATCTGCATGATAGGATACCAAAAGCCTTGCTGCGTCCAGGTTATTTATCCAGACACAGTAATGAAGAGGAGTATAGCCATTGTATTTGGATATTGCGTTTATATCAAAGCCGTTATCCAAAAGCAACCTTATAACTTCAAGATTATTTCTACTATTACTAAAAATGGCAACATGCAACGCGGTTCCTCCCAGGGCATCACGGTAATCCTTGTCATGAGGGATACTCAGCAAAAATCTAACCATTTCTACATCGCCCATATAGGCCGCGTTAATGATAGCTTGTGGAGGATATTGCGGTACTTCTTGCTCTTCCTGAGCCAACACCAACGAGGGAAGAATGAAAAATGCAACAAAGATCATTAAAACAAAAGGCTTCATATTTTTCATATAATTAATATTATATAAATCGGTTTATATTTATTCAATCTTAATACCTTCCAAAGTTTTGAATAGTCTGCATTATCAGCCTTAAACTTGCCAAAGAACTGCCCGGATTGACAGATCCAGCCGTAGCCAGGTTTAGGCCCCTGGTTCCCGACTCTATGGCCATTTTACAGTCCCTCTTGACCTGGGACACGATCTCGTCCGCCTGATTGCGCATAAACACAAAAGGCGCAACACAGCCATCAATCCGCGCTTTGGGCATATACTTTCTTATTTCATCAAAAAAGACCTTTGGGCCAAAATTTACCCCGGTAAAATCAAGCCGGCTCAGTACAGGCAGAAGATGCTCCATATCGGAATCTGAATGTTGGTATCTAGAGTCCCCTTCATCGGGGCACCAGTAATCAAATACCCGTTTCAGCACGGGATAGCCAAAAGCCTCGTAAAATTCAGGGGTCGTAAGGCAGCAGTTATCATCGGCAAAACTAAAACCATGCGGCTTATTTTGCTCATTGTAGCCGCAGGCCGCATCAATCGCCTTATTGAGTTTGATTATTACGTCTCCGATTACCACGGAAAAACGGCGGAGCAAATCAGGTTCGTCATACCAGAGAAAAATAAAATTATCCACACCCATAATGGAAGCGGCCAGGGTACAGGGCCCCCTTATGTGGCGGCCAAAATACCGGGGTTCGGCCTTTTGCCCGGTTTTTTCATAGATAGCTTCTATTTGCCTGTCCCAGTCAGAGGGGAAAGCAAAACTTGCGACATCAATTTTTTCTACATCGTTAAGGAGTTTTTCCAGATCCTGAAAAGTTTTGACAGAACCTTCAAGGTATTCGCTTCCGTCCTTAAAAAAATAGCGACCCCCGAAAAATTCGCCTATCCTCTTTATATTGGGAAAGGCTTCATTCTGGCTCGAATAAGCTTCGAACATAAGCCGCTTCCCCACTATTGCCTCGGCCTTGTCATTGTAACGTTTCGCATACTCTTGCATAAGCTCAGGCGTGTTCGGCGACCAGGGGTTCATATCCACTCCCAGTTCTGCACCAAAACATTCCGGGGACATGGCTATGCCCAGAGCAACCTGGGGCGCTTCTTTGGCAAAACAGTTTTCCCTGTGCGCGATCTCATCGTCTTTCCAGAATTGTTCGGTATCCAGTTCTTTCATTTTATAATCCTGCTCTTTTGTCTTGCCCCTGGCGTTTAGTTTTTTCGCGAGCCCGGTTTGACGGCAGGGATTCCTTTTTTGCATAATTCGCAATCAGCAGCGTCCCAGTTAGCTGCATCGATCCTGCACGCAGGATAAAAAGGCCAGGGTATATCCTGGTCCTGACGGCGGTCTACGATGCAGGCCAAAGCCGCAATGACAGCGCCTTGGGCTTCAAGCGCCGTTGCGCTTTCCCCGGAAGATTTGCCCGTGGTAACTACATCTTCGGCAATCAGAATGTGCTCTCCGGCCTTAACCTCAAAGCCCCTGCGCAGGCACATTATCCCCTTATCATTACGCTCGGTAAAGAATGCGGGAAGCCCCAACTGGCGGCCCAGTTCATAGGCCACGACTATGCCCCCCATGGCCGGCCCCACGATAGCGTCAATTTTGAGCTTTCCAGATTTCATATCAGCTTTTAACTGTTCGGCAACAACAGCCAGAACTTTTGCGGCCTTATCAGGAAACTGCATGAGCCTGGCGCACTGAAAGTAACGGTCGGAGTGTCGCCCGGAAGAAAGGAGAAAATGACCTTCCAGCATTGCGCCAGATTCTTTTAGTAGGGAAATAATTTCACTCATTATTTCGCGCCACTGATAGCCTGTATCCAGTTGTCAAAGTTGTCTTTCTTGGAATTCCCATAGTTAAATTGATGGACTATATTTGATTCGGGACAAACGCGCTTGAGGGTGTTAATTGTCTGCTCAATGCTTGTGCCGCCAAAAGTGGCAAACGGTATTACCTTTTTGCCGCGCAAATTACATTTCCCCAGAAAACCCGCAAAAACCGCAGGAATATCCCCTGCCCATACAGGATAGCCGACCAGGATATTATCATAGGAATCAAGATTCGGAATCTCCGTTTTGGAATTCGGCGTAATGCCCTTTTTCCTTTCTTTTAAGATCCTGAATACCGAAGATAAAAAGTTACCGTAAGCCTTTTCAGCCTCAACCTTGAGAATATCCGAACCAAGAGCAGCCTGGGCTTTTTTCGCAAGTTTCTCGGTTATGCCGGATCGTGAATAATACAAAATTATCGACTTCATGTTTTACTCCTTAACAATTTATTATATTCTTAAAAACAACTTTAGAGAAGCACTGCAAACAGGATTTTACTTTCCCCTTATCGAAAGCTGATCAATTTTTTCAATTCCCTTTTTCTTCATGTAATCTGCAATGCCTGTGATAATTTCGTTCATTACCGGGGGATGGGCAAAAGTCGCCGAGCCAACCTGAACCGCAATGGCCCCAGCAAGCAAGAATTCCAAAGCGTCATGGGCTGATGCGATTCCACCCATTCCGATAACCGGGACACTTACAGTTTCGCATAATTCCCAGACCATGCGAAGGGCAATGGGCCTGATTGCCGGGCCAGATAGACCCGCACTTATATTCTCAAACACAGGTTTCCTGCTTTCAATATCTATAGCCATAGCCTTAAAGGTATTTATCAGAGACAGGGCATCTGCGCCTGAGTATACGCAAGCCTTGGCAACCGCCGCAAGATCAGGTGCGTTAGGCGAAAGTTTTACCATAAGGGGCTTTGAAGAAGCGGCGCGAACCGCCTTTACCACAGGTGCGGCGGCCTCTGGGTCGAGACCAAAGGCCATGCCCCCTGCCTTGACATTGGGGCAGGAGATATTCAATTCGATCATGTCGATATCAGCCTTGTCCAATAGCATTGCTCCCTGAGCATATTCTTCAAGAGTTGATCCTGAAAGATTTGCGATTACAACTGGCCCTAGCTTCCGCAATTCCGGCAGTTCCTTTTCGATAAAAGCCGGGATGCCGGGATTTTCAAGGCCAATGGAATTCATCAGCCCCGAAGGGGTTTCGTGTATGCGCCTTCCCGTGTTACCCGGCCTTGGATTCAGGGTGAGCCCCTTGGTGCAGATGCCGCCAAGCCCGCTTATGTCGAGGAGGCCGCTGTACTCTTTCCCATAACCAAAGGTTCCAGAAGCGGCAATGACCGGATTTCTAAAGCGGACTCCTGCTATGAGTACGGACAAGTCAGGCGTTACTAGCTTTTCACTCATCAAAAATAATTTCCTCCGCATTAAAAACAGGACCGTCCGCGCAACAGCGTTTATTGCCGTTTACGGTCTTTATCGCGCAACCAAGGCACGCGCCAGTTCCGCAGGCCATACGGCGCTCCATACTGATATAGCAGCTAACGCTTGCAGCCTTGCATTTTTCTGCCACGGTTTTTAGCATGGGTTCCGGGCCGCAGGCAAAAACCGCGTCATAAAAATCCGGCGTAAAGAAATCTGGTATACGACCCTTTTTGCCTTCCGAGCCGTCTTCACTTGAGATGACGAGCGAACCGGGGTTCAGCCCCTCAAGGCCAAAAGATCTGCCCTTGAACCCTGCATAAAAATCATAGCAGCTTTGGGCATCCTGTCGGTCTTGGATTTCCCTTGCGAAAAAAGCCAGAGGCGCAATACCAATCCCACCTGAAATCAGTGCAAAACTTCTTTTGAACAATTTGCCGCCAGGCAAAGAATTATCATTGGGTGAAGTCCCTGCGGCGAGTTCCCAGCCCCTTCCCAGAGGGCCAGTTAGAAAGGCCCTTTCGCCAATGCCGATCTCCGCAAGCTCCTTTGTGCCCTGCCCCCGTACAGCCATTAGAAACCTAAGCGTACCCGGTTTGCCTGGACTAGTCGGCTGAAAACCGGCGACACTCAGTGGACGGCCCAGAAACACCGCCGTCCTTTGGAGCCTAACCATAAAAAACTGCCCACTCACCGGCTCAGGCCCAGGCCACGCGAATTCCAGCGCAGTTATTTCATCATTAACAATAGAACGATTTACACATTCACAGAGCAAGTATTCTTTTTTAGCGCAATTCGCGCCTAAAAAATCAGTATCCATAATCTGTTTCATTATAATGGAGCATACAGACCCATTAAAAGGGGTCTCTTTAGTTTTATGGGTAATTTTGACACAAAAAAAGGCTATATATTTTTTATTGCATCATTTTTACCCACAAATCCTGCATTTAAACAAATTAAACCACGGATTACGCGGATTTTAACGGATTGGCACAGATTAAGAAGGTCTTTTTACATTAAATCCGTGAAAATCTGTCTTTATCAAGAGGGGAACCTTCGCCCACATAGTGGGCTCGGTTGAGTATACAGTGTAATCCGTGGGTTTTTTTTAACTAATTCAAAACTTGTCACGGTTCTTGCTAAATATAAGTGTTGGCAGAGAGAACCAGAACCCGGAAGCCAATAAGGGCTGTTAGCCTTATGGGGCATGTGGAACAAGCTGTTTCCTGACCTCAGGTTCCGGGCTGAGATTATCCTGTCGAACTAAATAACAAGGAGTTATTGTATGAAAGCTGTAACACTGTATCGCCCAAGAGTCATTGAGAATGCCCTGACCGGATTCGATCATTATCTGGATTCCTTTTTTGGGGATTCCTTCCTGAACCCGGCAGACCGTATCTTCAACCGCTTTCCTGCGGTGGATGTACGCGAAACCGAGAAATCTTATGTACTGGAAGCCGACCTTCCCGGCTTTGACGAGAAGGATATTGAAATCCATCTGGACGGCAATACCCTGACCATTCAATCAAAGAACGCCGAGGAAAAGAAGGAAGAAAAAAACGGCTACATGGTTCAGGAGAGGCGGCAGGCTTCCTTTAGCCGTTCCTTTACCCTGCCCGATAACGCTGACCGGGAGTCCATTTCCGCCGCTTACAAAAATGGAGTCCTTTCCGTGGAAATTGTAAAGCAGCCGGAAGCCCAGAAACGGGTTATCGAGATTTCGAAGAAGTAAGGATTTTAACCACGGAAGAAAGAAGAGTTTACCACGGAGGTCACGGAGTTTCACGGAGGACAGAAAATGTTCTCCGTGTCTCTGTTTCAAAGTAAATTCAAAGTGCAAATAGTAAAGAGCAGAGAGCAAAGTAAGACAAGCTATCTTGGGGCCATCTCGCCTTTGCTTTATATTGCTCACTTGAAAGAGTGCCTGGCACCGGGGCGTATACCCCTCACTTAAAACAGTGCCTTCTACGCTGGCTTCTTTACTTAACATTGAGTTTTGTGTATTGTAAATTAAAGGAATGTTGATGAATAAAAAGAAATTGCTTCGGCAAATACTTAATAATCCTAAAAATGTAAAATTCAATGATTTTGTAAGCATACTTTCGGCTTTTAGATTTGTTTGTACAAGGACTGAGGGAAGCCATAATATATTTAAAAACGCAGCAGTAAAAGAAATTGTGAATGTTCAAAATGTAGATGGTGAAGCAAAACCGTATCAAATCAGGCAATTTTTTTCCTTGGTTGAAAAATATAATCTGAAAATGGAGGACGAATAATGAAAGACTATCATATAAATATTTTCTATAGCGATGAAGACGGAGGCTATATTGCAGATATTCCTGATTTAAAAAACTGTAGCGCATTTGGCAAAACTCCAAACGATGCTCTTCGCGAAGTTTTGGTCGCACAGAAACTCTGGCTTGAAGAAGCCCGAAATAGTAATCTTTTAATTCCAGAACCTCAATACCGGCCTATGATTTATCAAGCCGTTGTTTGAGGTTACTGCGCCTATACCAAAACACACTGCGCTACGACCTCTACCCAGTTTAACCACAGAGTACGCGGAGTTTTGTTGACCTTTGGTCAGCTTGGAGGAAGAGGCATTTTCCCCTTCTCATTGCTCATTGCTCTCTGCTCTTTGCTCATTGATCTACTAGGGGCGGAGAATGCGGAAGCCGAAGTAGTAATCCCGGAAGTACGGGTTGATGTAGTACCGAAACGCAGAACGTGCGAACTGAGCCGAATTGAAACAGTATCCACCACGAAAAACGCGGTAAGACCCCGAGGCCGCGCCCACGGGATCAGTTGCCGACTCCCCAGCAGCACCACCGTAGTTCGCGTCATACCAATCCCAGCACCACTCATACACATTCCCGTGCATGTCGTACAGGCCATAAGCGTTAGGTGTCTTCTTCCCTACCTCATGCGTCATGCCGTTGGAATTGGTGTCCACCCAGCCCCAATTGTCGTTCCATGTGCCTCCAAGATTATACGCCGTTGTAGTCCCCGCACGGCAGGCGTATTCCCACTGCGCCTCGGTGGGCAGACGGTAGCCGTTGACATTCCACTTGGGTGTTACTGTTGCGTTAGTTATCGGATACCCGGTCGCCGGTGTCCTGCCGGTTATCGTATATACCGGCGTAAGTCCTTCCATTTCACTCAGCTTGTTGCAGAACTCAATGGCGTCATACCAGCTTACCATCTCCACCGGGCGTCTGCCCTGCGTTTCCCCAGCAGCGGGGCTGCTGCTAAAAGAGCTCGGGTTGCTCCCCATTACCGCCCGATACTGGTCCTGCGTTACTTGGTATCTGCCCATGTAAAAGCCTTTTGTCAGCGTTACTTGATGCTGGGTTTCGTATGAACCACGATCCGGCTCGCTTGTAGGGCTGCCCATCGTGAAGGTTCCGGCAGGTATCCGCACCTGCTCAATGATAGAGAAATGATCATTGCCCTTTCCCTTCTTCGCCGGAAAAAACGGATTATTGCAAGCAACAAGAATAAATGTGAACACCGCAGCTAATGCAAGCCCGAATAATTTTACGATAGTTTTCATTTTCAATCTCCTTCAACATATCCTCGTCTCTCCTCTTCCTCCGTGTCCTCCGTGGTTAATATTCTTCTCTATTATTAAAACCTTACCCCTGCCATCACTCCCAGCCCATAAGCAAAAGGATAGCCTAGCCTCCCATACGGCTCTAAATAAAACCGCTGTCCAAGGGGCAGGCGGAAACCGGCGCGAATGCCAATGTCAAACATGGGGGTCAGGCCGTTTTCTAAGACAAGGTAGACACCCATCTCATTCTGGAAAAAGAAGCCATAGTAGCCACTTTCCAAAAAATACAAGCGGAACATGATAACTGGTTCTATGACTATGATGCCGGCAAAGTTACTGCTGGCTGTAATGCTAAACCCTGCGGCAAAAAACTGCTCAAAACTATAGTCAAAGCTTAGGACAGCGCCGCCGGCATATTTTTCACGGGCGTTCATGTTCCATTCAATGCCAAGGCCTATAGCCCATGTCGGTTCCTGTGCGTAAAGATTCATGCCCAGCGCAAGAACCGCTATTACACAGAACAGCGCTTTTTTCATGAGAAAAGCTCTATAAAGATGATTAGTGATACGGCTATATGGCACGGGGGGGGGGGGGGGGGTTGTCAGATTTGCGTACTGTCGCTACCAGCATATAATTAGTATACCACATTGAAGGGTTTCGTCAAGAAAAAAGTGGCATTTGTAACATCGTAAATTTAAGAAAAAATACACCGTGCAGGCATTTGAATGAGCAGAATCATTTAAGTTCTTTCCTCCTTCCTTTGTGCCTCTGCGCCTTTGTGCCTTCGTGTGAACTAATTTAGGGAATTGACCCGTTGGGGCTGTCCAATTACAATTCCCCTATGAACCAATATCATATTGAAGGCGGCTATCCCATTGGGGGTAAAATTAAAGTTAGCGGAAATAAAAACGCCGCTCTTCCCTGCATAGCCGCAGCCCTGATGACAGATGAACCTGTAATACTAAAAAATATTCCTGACATTGAAGATGTCCAGGTAATGCTGGAAATATACCGAGCCTTGGGCGGAGAGACAAAATCGTTAGGCCCCAATGCCTGGCAGCTTGTTTTGCGGAACATAAAAACTTCGGAAATACCGGCGGAGCAGACTAACAAGATACGCGCTTCCATACTCTTTGCCGGCCCGCTTCTGGCCAGAACCGGCAAGGCAATTCTGCCGCCTCCCGGAGGAGACGTAATAGGCCGCCGCAGGCTGGATACGCATTTGCTGGTTTTAACCGAGCTGGGCGCTAAAGCGGAAATCGAAGAGCGTTTTGAATTCAGCGCGTCAAAACTTGAAGGGGCTGATATTTATCTTGATGAAGCTTCAGTAACTGCCACGGAGAATGCCGTAATGGCAGCAGTTATAGCCAAAGGCCAGACCATTCTGACCAATGCGGCCTCTGAGCCCCATGTGCAGGATCTCTGCCGCATGCTGGTTTCCATGGGTGCAATAATCGAGGGCATAGGATCAAATGTCCTAACCATCAAGGGAGTGGAAAAACTGACAGGGTGCGAAACAGAAAT
>JAIRUO010000012.1 GCA_031254385.1 Treponema sp.
GCTAAGATATCCGGCTCTGCGGCAAACATATTGGAAAGGGCTGAACCGGTATTAATATCCCCGGCATCAACGAGAAGCACATTGGGAAAAGTCGCTTTTATCCCCTTGACATAAGCGGCGAGTTCCGCAAGTCCGCCCTGACCGCCATTGGGAAGAACCGCCCCGTGGTGATCATTGGTATGGAGCAGTATAAGCTCTTGTACCTGTGACCGGGCGTTTACGTCTGCTACCGGTGATGCAAATAAGGCATTCCCGCTGACAAAAAGGAATACCGAAAGTAATAAAAACATTCCTATCCGTTTCATTCCTGAAACCTCCTTTAATTTTATGGGTTGAGTATATATCTTTACCCTGGTTTTGTCATGGGGAATTCAACAGCGTGCGTCAAATATTAATTAAAAACCGGTTAAAAATTCTTCCTCAAGAACGCAAGCACTTCCGCGCCAGAAGGCGGACAGCCAGGGCAGGAACAGGCAAATCCGGCAGTGCAGCGGCCTATTCCCATCGAACCTTTTTTGTTCAAAAAGTCCTAGCCTATGCAGACAGGTTCTTTAATCCGCGCTAATCCGCCGCCCATGCAGGATAGGGCGGAAACCAGAGCCTTCAAGGATCACAATATTATTAAAACCTTGTTTTTGCAGATACGCGATTATTCCCGTTTTTCCATGATGAATAGTATAGGGGACTAGGGAGTAGGGAGTAGGATTTTCTATATCCTAAATCCTATCCCTTTAATCCTTCTTCCATGCTATAATCTGTATATGAATGAAATCATCAAATGCTTGTTTGATCGCAAATCGGTCAGGCAGTATGAGGCGCGGCCTATTCTGCCGGAAGATAAAACCCTTATCCTGCAGGCGGCCTTGCAGGCGCCAACTGCCGGAAACCAGAACCTGTATACAATACTTGACATTACCGATCAAGCGCTCAAGCAGCAGCTTTCGGTGTACTGCGACAACCAGCCGTTTATCGCGCAGGCTCCGTTGGCCCTGGTGTTTTTGGCCGACTGCCGACGCTGGTATGACAGCTATCAAATGGCCGGCCTTGAAGCCCGTCCACCTGAGGAAGGCGATCTGCTTCTGGCAATTGCCGATGCGGTAATAGCCGCTCAGAACACGGTTGTCGCCGCTGAATCGCTAGGTATAGGTTCCTGCTATATAGGCGATATTCTGGAACGCGAGGAAGATCTAAGAAAGGCGCTAGCATTAGACGATGTGGTGTTTCCCGCAGCTTTTGTGGTTTACGGCTATCCCACGGCAAATCAGAAGGAACGGAAGAAGCCACTTCGCCCGCCTCTTACCTCCATAGTGCAGGAAAACCAGTACCGCCGCTTGACTGAGGCAGAACACAAAGATTTGTTTCTAGCCAAGGGAAATATCAAGCATGAGGACGGGTTCAAGGAATACATGACGGCCTTTTGCACCCGTAAATACATGAGTGATTTTGCCAAAGAAATGAACCGTTCCGCCAGGCGTTACTTAAAGCATTTTAGGCGCCGATCAGAATCGAACTGATGCATAAAGGTTTTGCAGACCTCTCCCTTACCGCTTGGGTACGGCGCCAGTATTCATTACTAGGTTAACCAAAAAAGAGAGTTTTGTCTAGGGGCAAAAACCAAAAAAAACGGCTCCTGCGGGCCGGAACGGGGAAATCGGCGCATTGATCATGGTTACGTTTGCATTCTAACCTTGATTCTTGTCTTGATTTCTTCGGCGAGTTCCGGATCTTCTTCTTCCAAAGCCTTAATAATCTGCTCAGAGTTATAGCCAACTAAATTGAGGATTTCAGCGGCACTTTCCACTCCTCCAGCATCATACATAGATTCGCTGGAAAGGGCTGATAATTTTATTTCAAGCACACGTTCAATTTCTCGAATAATTTCCGGAGAAGTACGATCCATGCAAGCAATACGTCTTGTTACATCGCTTTGTATTTTATTGGGCAGATTTTGTAAAATAACCGAGGCTTTACTTGATTCAAGATGGGCAAGGATAAGAGCGATAACTTGCGGGTGTTCCTGCTGGATAAGATCTAACAGGTATAACGGCTCAACACGACTGATATAATCGAAGGGCTTGTATTGAGTATTTTCATCGTCTTCGGGTGATTTTTCTTCTTTCCCCTTTGTTTCTCCTTGCGACTCCGAAATCCTAGCCAGTAGGTCATTTTTTGTTTTTATAACAAAACGAACGATTAAAAGTGATGTTACGAGCCATATCAGAATAAAAGATATTCCAATGATAACATTGACCATTTTAACCTACCTTTACTTGCGAAGATTCATCTGTTGATTTATCGGATGATTGACCAGAAGGCTTAGCGGAGGAATCGGTGGGGGCGATGAGCTCGGTAATCCTTACCCCAAAATTTTCATCAATAACAACAACTTCACCATAGGCAATAAGGATTCCATTAGCTTTTACATCCACTAGTTCCCCTGCCAATTTATCAAGTTCAACAATTGTTCCTTCACCCATGCCCCGGACTTCTTTTACAGTTTTTACCGTGGTTCCGATTTCGACAGAAATTGTCAGCCCTACATTTGACAGGGCATCATCTACGAGTGGATTAACTTTACTCTGTTCCATTTTCTTTCCCTCCATTTCGAATGGTTTATCCGTAACGCCAATGATTTTGACGCATTTAGCGAACCGTTTATTATCAGGCAATATTTCGCATTGCCATACCCGCCTATCTCCAAACCATAAAAAACAATGGTCAGGACTAAGAGGGCGCGAAGGCAATAGTTCTGTCCCAATTTCCCATTCTCTTATTTCTTTGATTGAATAATCTCGCCTTAATACTTCGGCAGTTATTATTACAGGAACATCCTCTGGTTCAATCTTTCCAGAAGGATGTATTACACTACCGTACCAGAAAGCTGGAAAAAATTTCCCCATAATAGGCTCTACGGTACTGTAAGGTATACAAAAATTGATCATGCCCTCGACATCACCAACCTTGGTTTCTAAAGTAATCAAGACTGTCATCATAGTAGGCGGTACAATCTGGACAAATTGAGGGTTAGTATCAATTTGCTGTAAGCGAGGCCGCAGATCAATTACCTCAGTCCACGCCTCCCTTAAATTTCCCAGTATACGAACAATAATGCCTTCCATAATGTTCTGTTCAATATCGGTCAGTTCATGCTGTGATTTCGTTCCCTCTCCAATTCCGCCGCAAATTCGATCAATAATGGAAAAAGTTATATCTGGGGCAATTTCAAGGATAGCAGATCCCTTGAGAGGGTCCATATTAATAATTGCCAGTGTCGTTGGCGTAGGAATGGATCTGATAAATTCTTCATAGGTAAGCTGATCTACAGAGGCAACGTGAACATGACACATGGAACGGAGTTGGGCTGAAAGGCTATTGGTAGTCATACGTGCAAATGTCTCGTACATTATTGAGATAGTGCGGATCTGTTCTCTGGAGAATTTGTCAGGACGCTTAAAGTCATAGATTTTGATCTTCCGGCTGCCGGGCTCTGGTTTGAAATTCTGAGGTTTGGTATGCCCGGCATTTATGGCGGCGAGAAGTTGATTTATTTCTTCCTGCGATAATACTTCAGTCATTTTTTACTTCTCCTCTTTATATTATACAGATAAATTAAAATTTATCAAGCCATATTTCGTTATTTTTATCAATATCTTCAAGAGAGGGCATCCCACAGCTTTTGTACGTCCTCTTTTGTTCCCATTACGTTGATAATTATGTTTGCGCTCATAGATTCCTCCATTTGTCCGGTATAAGCGGCTATCGGTTTGCATGTATCACATTTATTAAACTGGATATAATGATTTGCACAATTTCTTTTTTGCATTTCTCATATTTTTCATCAAAGGATAAATCAATTTCAAATTCGTCTTTATCCTTATTGAATTTGACCGTATCTTTTAATATACCATTTTCTATCATGTCCTTATAGAAATCATAAATATTTTCTTTTCTATATTTTATATCCTTTTTTAAGAGATGAAGTACATTTCCAGTTTGCATTATTGATATTAAATTGGTCGGTATCTCATCTGAAAATTTTAGTTCATCATAGAAATAAATTTTATATTCTCCAGCTTTTATATCATATTCTTTGCCTTCTTGATAAAAGCCAACACATTTAATTCCTGTTTCTTTTATGTCTCCTTTTAGTTTATTTATTCCATCGTATATATATGAAATCTCATTTGTTGAAGTTTTACATAACAATATGCTAAGAACGGGTCCAATTTGAATACAAAATCCATTTATTTTCATAAAGGGATGTATTTTTTTATGCTGCGTTTCTGTAACCCAGAGTAAATTTTCTTTTCTGTTGTCATATCCATTATTGGATATATGATGAACTTGATTATAAAAGTCCATATTAGGGTTTTCACACCATGTTTCTGCGACAAGCCTATAAACTTTTTCACGCCTTTTAGTTCTTATGCTAGGAATGTCTACATATAAATTTTCATCATCAGTAGGAATATATTGTGGAAGAATCTTTTCCCCCGATCTTACTCGTCCCAAACTACTGACTTCAATATTTTCCTCTTTGGGGTGGTTTTTGAATACTTCCCCTTCAATTTCCCCAAAATTCTGATTGGCACAAATAGCAATACCGTTTATTTCAGGTTTTTTATATGGTTTTACCAACTCTGTGGCCTTTCTTTTCAATTCGTCAATAGATAAATCTGTCAACCATTTAATGCTCATTTATGCTCTCCTCATGAATAGATTATACCACGCTTACTCTATCAAATAGCGATAGGGTGAAGATTTTTTTTTGTTTTCATCATAATACTAATTTATTGAGTGAAGCCTTTACTTGGATTTTCAGTTCCTCAGGAACATATTGAAACACCCTGCCGTACACTGTTTCAAGGCGTATTTTCGTTGTCTTGAATTCGTCAGGTATGGACCCTAATAGCTCATTAAGTTCATTTTCAGTTAAAGTACCTTTATCAGGTACTCTTGATAATTTTTCTTTTTCTTCTTCAACCTATTTTCTTAAAGTATCATTAAAAGCATCTTGTTTTACTGCTTCAAGACACAACTCCGCTGTTTTAGTTCGCCAGGGACATAGTTGAGCGCCAGGCCATACTGCCGCACTGCTTCAAGGCACATTGCTTCAGTTATTATTACGGTTATACTGCCATTTCTTTGACATCAAAATAGATTCTGACAAACATACTCAATACAGGAAAATCAGTGTATAGGTCTTTGAAGTCGTTCTTGCCAACATCTTTTGGCATTTTGTCCGTTTCGCCTTTTGCTTCCCATAGGGGGAACGTCGTACTTTCAACGGGATGGATGCTGTTACAGTCAAGTCTGATACCTGTTTCGTTGTATTTATTTGGTTCACAGAGGGTGTCAAACAGTTTTTGTATGTCCTCTTTTGTTCCCATTGCGTTGATTATTACGTTTGTGGTCATGGATCACTTCTTCCATCTCAAGCTTTGGTTAGTGCCTCTACTATTTTATCACACCATTCACGGTCTTCAGGGGTTAAAAATGAATCGTAATTATATATATTAACTTTCCCTGATGGTGGAGTAGGCATATCTGGACCAACCCAACGAACAGTCATTTCTCCATCTACCGAATAGACCGAATAGATATATATCTTAATACTTAATGCAGGAAAATCAGCGTACAGATCATTGAAATCATTTTTTTTTAATAGTTCTTTCGGCATATTGACCGTTTCGCCTATCGCTTCCCATATGGGACCTTCCGGTCCTTCAAGAGGATGAACGCTGTTACGGTCAAGTTTGATGCCGATTCCACCGTATTTATTCGGTTCCGAGAGGACATCCCATAGCTTTTGTATGTCCTCTTTTATTCCACTTGCGAAGATAGTTACATTCCCACTCATAAATTCTCGCTCCCATAAATAGATTATACTATGCTCACTCTATCAAATAGCGATAGAGTGAAATTTTTTTTCATGTTCTTATGGTAATATTATACATGGCTTTAATCGCCTTAATCATTTCTGTTGTCATAAGATCATCAGGAATATGCTCAAGTGCCGAGATGTTCTGCTTTACTGCCTCAAGACACAGTTCTACCGTTTTAAGCCTATCAGGAACAAATTCCAGCGCAGAGCCATTCTGCTTAACTGCTTCAAGGCACAGTTCCACTGTTATGAGTTTGTCAGGTACATGGTTGAGCGCCCAACCGTTCTGCTTAACCGCCTCAAGACACAGTTCCGCTGTTTTAAGGCGGTCAGGAACATATTCAAGGGCTTCTCCGTCCTGCTTCACTGCCTCAAGGCACAGTTCTGCTGTCTTGAATCTGCCAGGGACATATTCAAGCGCCATGCCGTTACGCTGCACAGCGGCAAGGTATGTTCTTTCGGGCATTATTATCGTTTCGGGTGCAGGCTTTAGCGGTTCTAGTTTATCGTAAATGCTTTTCAAGTTTTCTGGTAGAAGGTTAAGTTCTTTATGTATGGTTATTTTTTTATTGTCCATTAATACAGTTTAGCATGGGTGCTGTATCATATATTGATAGGGTGGGCATGATTTTTAGATTTTTGCGCCCTTTCCTACATGGAATTGCGCTTAAGGCTTTGAGTAACTAAAGGCGTAAATATTGTTATAGCCTGATCTGAACACTAAAAATCAAATTCTAGGCTGATGGGGCAATGGTCGGAACCGTTCCAGCGTTTTTGTCCATAATCATTTACTTCCCATTTATTATGAACATGAAATTTTACACCAGCAAACAAGTTTTCAGAAACAAAACAAAAATCATTAAGATACTCTTTGTTTCCTCTGTTATGATAAAAAGTCGTTATAAATTCTTCCGGTTTTCCCAAAGAACTATTCTTAAAGTCTTTTAAGTTTTCAAGCAAATCGGAATAATATTTTTCAGTCTCCTTCGTATTTTCATTATATCCAGTGTTAAAATCACCAATAATAATGACATTACCTTTAAGAAACTCTTTTGTTTTGTAGTATTCAATAGCTTGAACAACATTTTTGTCATAATATTGTGGAACTGGCTTTGTCCAAACTGCAAATAAAGTCAAGAACTTTTCTCCCTTAGAAACTATATAAGGGACAACATATCTGAATTTACGGTTAAATTCGTCAGAGAACCCAATTTTAAATTCTTTTGAAAAAACGGCAATTCCCAAGTCGCTATATTCTTGATCATCTCCATACCAGTTTTTAAATTTCCAATCACACTTAAAAGCATCTATGTCTGTTCGTCTACATTCTTGAATGACAAAAATATCTGCATCCGAAAATGCTTCATAGATTTTTTTAGCTTTTATTTCATTTAATCCATTCCTGCAATTCCAACTCACAATCTTCATGATTTTTCTCCTAATTTGTTCAAAACCCGTTTTCCCTATTTATTATACTATGTCTCCAAATATTTGTAAAGTAGTTTTTCTCTTACTATTTCTCAGCTTTTTCCACACCCATCTTCCTTTAATGGCATGTCGGCAGAAGAAATGTTATACAAGAATAAGAATTCAATACGGAATAAACCAAGTAGTGGTCTAAACCCCAATGAATCAGATGAACCGCCACTTTTTGAATATTTTTCAATATAATCAGATATTCATCTTTTTCCTGTTCTATAATATCTGAAAGTTTTTTTTCAATTATTTCCCCATTGATTCCATTAACAACAAGGCGCAATCCAATTTGAAATATATCCCTTTCGTCATCAGTCCTTTCTTGATCTAATTGATCTAACAATGGTAACAAGCCTTCTCTTCTGGCTTTCCCACCATACTGCAGGGAGCGCTGTACAATTTCAGTATATTTTTTCACAAATTCGTCACGGGTCATTCTGTGGTTCCTCCCTTTGAATAAGGAATAATAATTTCACCAGTACTTTCTAAATCATGGATAATTCTTAATATTTTTTTTTGCACTTTTATAACGTCTGCTAGCAGAACTGGCTCTTATGCTTTTCATAGTGCCCACAAAAATGCCTCCTGCAATACATCCTATAACACCCACTCTATCATATAGCGATAGAGTGAATATACTTTATTCAATCAACAATGCTTTTTCCCGCTGAACTAAAAAAGTGTTTCTTACCATACCTCTTCCAAACCATTCCTAATCATTTCAAAATGCCGAAGTAATACATTCCACCCTTACACACAATACGGTATTTCCACACTTCCGGTATATGTCTTTCAGTCGGCCTGACTTGATATTGTTCAAACATTGATAACTTCTCTTGATGTACCTTCATTGTCTGATTAAAATGTATGTTAATACTATTCTTCATTTCTTCCAGTGTTGGAGTGTCAAATAGTATGTCAAGTTCCACTGATAAATCCTTTTAATTATCCTGTGTCCTGTAAGCACTTTTTCCGATATAACAAATTCTACCACACCCACTCTATCATATAGCGATAGAGTTAAAAGAAAATATAACCACGGAGTACACGGAGTTTCACAGAGGAAGAGGAAGAAAACTAATTAAAACTCCAAGTTGACCTACGGTCAGCAGTTCTCTGTGTCCTCCGTGGTTCATCTTCTCGGGCATCCCTATATCTAAGCCGATGACAAATATAATCCGACCAATTTTAAGCCAATAGAGAGTACATTAACAAACACCCCCATTCCTTATTCCCTATCATCCTTGCGTAAAAATGGAAAACATGGCATACTCAAAACATGGAGCTTGATTTTGAAATAGACAAAATCACAGAATCAATCGAAAACGCCGAGACTGGTGAAACGCTTGATACCCTTGTCCTGCCCGTAACAAAGGCCGATTTGGAGGAAATAACTAAAAAGAATGGCTGGCTTTTTGACTGGAAACTGGAGTTTTCTGAACCCGAAAAACAAGTGTATAAACTTATTGCCAGACAGGAACCGCAAACCATACACGGTATGGTATCGCTTGAAAAATTGAAGGATCATGTGCTTATGCACCTAATAGAAAGTGCGCCGTACAACATCGGCAAAGAAAAGAAATATCTTGGAGTATGCGGTAACTTGACCGCTTTCGGCTGTAAATTATCGAAAGAGTCAGGTTTTAACGGAGTTATCGCTTTCGTCCCGAAAACCGCCCTTATCCCCCATTACCAAAAAACGCTTGGGGCAGTACTTATAAGCGAGCGAAGAATGGTTATTTTTGAAAAAGATGCACAAGTCTTACTGGATAAATACTTTCCCGAAACGGAGGTAAAATTATGATATGGTTAGATACAAAAGAAGAAGTAGACTTTGACTGGTTTATGGAAGTCCTAAGAAACAATGAACTACAGGTTGTCAGCAGAAAATGGACTCAAGAAGAAAAAGAAGAACTGTCAAGGCAAATCGCCGAGTATAAAGCAATGCGGCAAGAAACCGTTTCCACGGAAGCGGTTTTGGTAACGCCTGGCAGTTGACACTGTTTTTATCTATACACTTTAACAAATTATTCTACCACACCCACTCTATCAAATACCGGTAGACTGAAAAATATTCCTCACTTTTTTGCCGATTTTGCCCTTTTCTGCATATCCAAGAGATTCTCCCGCCAATCCTTGACCAATTCCGCTGGTTCCAAAGGCAAGGCATCCCTGCCGTTTGACAAGACAAGCTCCAACACCTTGCCGTATTGGGTGCTGGAAAACTCTAGGATTACGCCGTCTTCGGTTTCTTTTATGCGCTGATCTGCGGCCCAGAGGCGTTCTTGAACCCGCATTGCCCCGTCATTGTAAAAGGCGATGCGGAAGCGAAATTTCTTTTGGCCTGAGTATGCGCCAAAGTAGCTGCCGCCCAATTGGGCGCAGAAATCGGCGGAGGCAGGGAAACTAAAGGTTCCGTTTTCAAGGCTGATGTTCTTTATGCGGGAAAGCGAATACATTCTAACTCCCCGGCCTTCTATCGAGTGTGCGTAGATATACCATGCGCCGTTATCAAAAAGAAGCTGATAGGGACGAATGCGGCGTGGAGTGTAGCCGCTTTTCCATGTGCTGCGGTAATCAAACCTTAAAACGCGGTTTTTTTGCAGCCCTTCGCAGATGCATTGCCATACTTCCGGGGCAAATTGGACTAAAGGCACTTCTGGAACAATGATGCGTTCATCGTACCAATGGGAGTTTTCCGCCTCTCCCAGAGGCGCGGTAATGGTTTCCACAAGATCCTTAGCGGCATCGTATATCGGGGTGTTCCGGTACAGGGAAAGAAGGTTCTTCGCCATGCCCAGGGCCATGATGCCTTCGACCGAGCCAAAAGTGCCAGGGAGCCGGAATGTTTTTTCGGTGTAGTAATAGCCCTTCTGCGTATAATCGTATTTAATAGGGGCGGATAGCCAATCACGCATGAGTTCGATGTCCCTGCTGATGGTAGCGGTTCCGGTTTTATATTTTTCTGCCAGAGTTGTGGTATTTGGATATTTCCCCGAAGCTATTTCCTCATCAATAAAGAAAATCCGGGGCAGAGCGGTTCTTGGTATGCTTTTACGATCTTTCATGCTTATAGTATAGCACAATAAGTCTATCATTTAGCGATAGAGTGGAAAGATTCTTTTTTTGTTGTTCCCTCAATGTAAATACTTTTAGGGCCTAGCTCTTACCCTTATCATAAGGCTGCCCCACAGCTCGGGGAGCGTAATCTTTGCCGCTAAAAATGACCAGGGTAATAAGGGTGATAAAATAGGGCATGGCGCTGAAAATTTCCGAAGGCAGAGCCCTCAAAGCAGAAATATTAATAATATTGACTGCCAGCGCAGAGGAAGCGCCAAAGAGAAAACTCGAACCAAGTATACCCAATGGCATCCAGCGGCCAAAAGAAACAGCGGCCAGGGCGATAAAGCCTTTTCCGTTAATGGAAGTAACGGTGAACTGTATGTCCTGGGTCAGCACAACGCAGGCGCCTGCAATCCCCGCAAGGATTCCAGAAATAAGTACGGCAATATAGCGGATTTTTATGACATTGACACCGGCGGAAGCTAAGGCTTGGGGATGTTCGCCGGCAGCCCTTAGGCGGAGGCCCCATGGCCTTTTGTATAGCATAAAGGCGGCAAGGCCCAATATGATAAAAGCCATCCAAGCGGTGGGATAGATGCCGCCTATCCATGCCTTCATCCCCATCTGGTAATTCTGGCTCCTGTCCATGCGGAAGAAAAGCTGACAGACAAAAACCGTTAGGCCGTTGGCAAGGAGGTTGATCCCAGTTCCAGAGATGACTTGATCCGCCCGGAGCGTTATCGAAGCAAAGGCATGTA
>JAIRUO010000032.1 GCA_031254385.1 Treponema sp.
CGCCTGTTCAGGGATGCGGGGCTTCCAATCTGCAAATTCAGGGCAATAAAATCCCATCAAAAAATACCAGGCTTTAAGGAAATTACCGCTGAACTGGGTAGCCCTGTTTTTGTAAAGCCTGCAAACATGGGTTCTTCCGTGGGGGTCAGTAAAGTTCATAATGAAGCAGACTATTTAGCAGCCGTTAAAGAAGCCTTTCGTTTTGATACAAAAATCCTTCTGGAAGAATTTGTCCCTGGCAGGGAGCTGGAATGTTCGGTATTGGGAAATGAAGAGCCTGCTGCTTCTGTGGTTGGGGAAGTAAAATCAACTCACGATTTTTATTCTTATGACGCAAAATATATTGATGAAAGCGGGGCGGTTCTGGAAATCCCCGCAAAACTAAGCGAAGAAATTTCCGGCAAGGTGCGGGAGTTGGCAATCAAGACCTTCCAGGCCCTTGAATGTGAAGGTCTTGCCCGTGTAGATTTTTTCCTCAAAGAGAACAACGAAATTATTGTGAACGAAATTAACACCATGCCTGGCTTTACAAAGATCAGCATGTACCCAAAATTATGGGATGCAAGCGGCCTCTCTTATTCGCAGTTAATCGACCGTTTGATAGAACTGGCATTGAAACGCTTTGAAAAAGAAAAAAAGCTACAGACATGTATACTGTAATATTCACTTGACAAAAAATAACAATCTCGACCAATAAGGAGGGAAGGGAAACCCCTACCGGGGGCTCAGCGGTCGTGGCATTTTTTACGCATGCTCTGGCATGGCCTGCGTCTAATCACGCCGAAAGCCCCCGTCAGGGGTTTCCCTTCCCTCCTATACTTATAGAGCCTGTTGTTTTTGTTTATAGAAATAATACAGTACAAAATTGAGAGTTAATTCATACCTGGTTGGGGTATATGGCCTTCCTGCGACCTCTGCTAACCTAGAATAAAGACCAAACGTCATTGGGAAATAAAATCCTCTGAACCAAACAAAAGCGTTAACCCAAAAAAGTTGTTATGCAGGAGAGCGGGGAGGACATATACCCAACCAGGATAACAATAAACTCTAGTATCTTGTAATTTTTATTCAGATCACTAGCGTGTAACGTACTTAATATTGTCAATGAATTCGTTTATATGGCTCATGCTGAACAGTATTACATAGTCTTTTGTCGGTATTAGCACGACATTTTCTGTATCGGTAACACAGGTCAAAGCTTTCATTCCGTTCTGCAGCCTCATCCAGCCTAATTTTGCATTGGGAAGGCCAGTCCCGTTCAATTTTAAAGTAATATTGTATTCGGGCTCTTCGTTCAAATTGATGGCCCTAATTTCATCAACCATAACATTTTCAAGGGGGATCTTTCTGCCGTAAAACATGGTTTTTATAATCAGTTCCCTGTTTGTCAGAGACAAGCTTGTATTTTTTATGGAACTGACTAAACCGAAAACCAATCCAACCAATAGTATTATTACGACAGCAATGGAAATTATCATAATAATTACCGGTGCGCTGTATACGCCGCCTTTAGGTTCTGTCATGGTATTTATAAAAACCAAATTGTCCATAGTTCACTCCTCTTCCTATTTGGAAACTTTTAGCCCAGGCACGTCCCATTCTGCCGGTATCTTTGTGGGCAAGCCTTTGGAATCTACAAAAGCCCAGGTTACTTTTGCCTCTATAAGCAAATCATCGCCTCGCCATATTTCCTGGGCTAAGGTACCGCTGACAGCCCCCTTTTTAACTGACCATGACCGTATCTCCAGAGTGTCATCGGTAAACGCGGGTTTTTTGTATTCAATTTCTATCTTTGCGATATAAATGCCGTAACCCGCTTTTATCATCGCGGAATAATCAAAATTTATGTCCCTAAGGAATTCGTACCGCGCAAATTCCAGATAATTCAGATAGTTTGCATTATTAACATGGCCGTAACTGTCACATTCGTAAGTACGGACGATCAATGAACATTTGGTAATCATGGGATTATACTAATATGGTTTTTATAATAAACAAACTATACAAATGTATAGATGTCATGATGAGAAGAATATCGTAATGAAAAGATAGGGGAAGAATTAATAGGAATAGCGCATATATTAGTCTCAACTGCGTTAATTTTATTTTCTCCGTGAAACTCTAAGCTGACCGAAGGTCAGCAGGACTCCGTGGTAAAAAATTTTCTTCCCCCAGTTCCCTGTTCCCATACTCCCCTAACCCCTATATACTCTAAGTATGAAAATCCTTCCCGCACTGGCACTTTTCCTCATCCTTGCCATGCCCGTTTTTCCCGATACCTTTACCTTTAGGGCGGATCACATGTCCGGGGGCAGGGCTGCCGGAAGGGAAATAATCATCCTGACAGGCAATGCCGAAGTGCGCTCGGACAATCTCTTGCTCAGGGCGGACAGGATTGAAATTCAGGGGGAGGATAATCAGTTTATTGACTGCATCGGAAATGTGCAGGGCTTTGACGAAGAAAAGGAAATTTATTTTCAGACAGACCGCCTACGCTATGACAGGGTATTGAAAATCGCACGCCTGGAAGGGAATTCAACGCTGGAAGACCGCAAGAATGAAATTACGGTTATGGGGCGCTTTATTGAATATGACGATCAGAATGAAACAGCGGTTTTCCAGATTGCCGTCCGGCTCTTCAAGGATAACCTAATATGCCGCTCGGAATATGCCGTATACAGGAGAAATGAAAAAATACTAACCCTTTCGGGGTTCCCCGTGGTTTATAAAAATGATGATGAATTCCGGGCGGACAGGATCAGGGTTGACCTGGAAACCGACGATGTCATTATGGAAGGATCTGTGAGCGGTACCATTAAAAACTAATTATGAATAATGAAGCCCACGAATTAAAGGTTACAGGTCTCTGTAAGCGCTTTGGCAGAAAAGAAGTGGTAAAAGGTGTAGATTTTACCATGCATAATGGCGAGGTTGCAGGGCTTTTGGGGCCAAACGGCGCAGGGAAAACCACCATCTTCTATATGATCGTAGGTTTCCACAAACCCAACAAGGGAACTGTTTCCATGGACAATACTGATATTACTGGCAAGCCCATGTATAAAAGGGCGCGGCAGGGCATTGCTTATCTTCCACAAGAGGCTTCGATCTTCCGCAAATTGACAGTGGAACAAAACATAAAGGCCATATTGGAAAGCCGCAGGGACATCAACAAAGAAGAGCAGAACGAACAGCTTGAAGCTTTGCTCACAGAATTCGATATTGCCCGCGTCCGTAAGCAGTACGGCTTTACCCTTTCTGGAGGCGAACGCAGGCGCACGGAAATTGCCAGAGCCCTGGCCACAGCCCCCAAGTTTCTCCTTTTAGACGAGCCTTTTGCCGGCATTGATCCTATTGCGGTTCATCAGATTAAAGAAATTATACGGCGGCTCGTGGAAAAAGACATAGGCATCCTAATTACCGACCACAATGTACGCGACACTCTGGAGATCACCACAGAAGCCTTTATCATTAACGAGGGGATCATCGTGGCCCAGGGCAGCCGCGAAGAAATCCTGTCCAATGAGATGGTGCGCGATATTTA
>JAIRUO010000125.1 GCA_031254385.1 Treponema sp.
TTGCCTACAGGAGGGCAGTTGTACCTTTGGGCTGATGTAAACGAAGCCAGGGTCTTACTGGAAAGCATTAATTTTAACGGCATATCTCTTAATCAGGCAGCAGCAATTATCGATCGTACTGATACGGCGGCTGCGGTTTTTTTTCCAAAGGACTCCTCTGGTTCTCTGGTATCGGAAAGACCTAATAACAATTTTTTTATAAGCCTCAGAGGAAAATTTCCGACTTTCCAGGCAGGCTTTTCTTTTACCTTTAGCAGGGATTGGAAAAAGCTCAAGTCTAATACAGGGAACTCCTACTGGTATTCACAGGGTTTTGGCCTTGGCCTTGCCCTGGATTCGCAATTGGCCCTGGTTTCTGGCGGAGACCCCTTTAGCAGACTGCCGTCCAGTCAAAACCAGACGGCTGTCCGCCTTCCTGATGGATTTGACAAATTCCGCGAACAGTACAAGCCGCAGGGAGCGGTAATGGCAGGCTGGATTCCTGACAGTGATTTAATCAATGGGTTACTTTCCGATTTTGGGCTTCCCATATCAATCCCGGCGGAGGATTTTTTCTTTTGCGTGTTAAAGCGGAAGACAGATGGAAAGGATTCCTGGGAGCTAGTCTTTAATATGAGAACTGCTTCGGTAAATCAGGCCAGGGGCCTTGTTAGTGTTTTTACTCTGGCCCGTGCGTTTATTTCAGCCCTTGACGCTCCGGGCGCGGAAAAGAGCAGCATAATGGATTTTCTTCCTGCTCTGTTCGCCAATATACCGGAGAGAGAAGAAGCAACACTGACGCTCAAATCAGATATATTCAGTACCGGCGACCTGTCTTTACTTTTTAGCGCGATTTCGGTATATTCAAAACAATGATGTACCATAATAATTTTTTCAGAGGATTTTATGCCTACGTATGAATATGAATGTAAAAGTTGCAGCCATACCTTTGATGTTTTTCAAAGCATCAGCGATGCGCCCATAAAAATTTGTCCAAAATGCGGCAAGGAAGTGCGCCGCGTTATAAACGGTGGAATGGGGGTTATTTTTAAGGGTTCTGGCTTTTATGTTACGGATAAAAAGGACACTGGCCAGTCAAAAGCGCAGTCCAAACCAGCGGAATCTGCCCCTTGCCCTGGTTGCGCAGCCACCGAGTCCTGCCCTAAAGCAGTCAATAGTTAGGGGTTAGGATCTAGGGGTTAGGGTTTAGAAATATGCCCCGGTTTTATTGCGATAATTGCGGCACGGAAGTGCCTACAAACTCAAAAAAGTGTCCAGAGTGTGGAAGGTTCTTTTCTTCTGTGCGCTGCCCTTCCTGCGGTTTTTCCGGCGAGGAAGATTTATTTAAGTACGGCTGCCCTTCTTGCGGTTATTCTGTGCAGTCCGGTAACGCCAAGGCCGCTGGCCGCCGTCCCCGGTTGCGGCGCAAAAAAACAAAAGCAAAGGCATTGCCTGTGTGGCTCTATATCCTGGGCGGCGCAATTGTTACCGCTCTGCTGGCGGAACTGGCTTTTTTGGTTTTTAGGTAATTAACTCTTCAAGTAAAATAATCATTGAGCTTTTGTATATTTATTCTCATTATTTCCATTGCAAATTTGTATAAACATGGTATATACTATCTGGTATTGGACGGAGGTTATAATGGAAGCGGTAGTAAAAAAATGGGGAAATAGCCTGGGAATCAGGATACCGAATCTTATTGTACGGGAATTATCATTAGAAGATGGTTCGCCGCTTGATATTAACAATAACGGAAATGAGATTATTGTCAGGCCGGTAAAAAAAAGCAGATTGTTAGAAATGCTCGCTAAAATAAACGAGGAAAATATTCATTCCGAAGTTGAAACAACAGGGCCGGTTGGGAAAGAAATATGGTAAAAAAATTATATGTGCCAGATAGGGGGGATCTTGTATGGCTGAACTTTAACCCCGGTTCAGGGCATGAGCAGCAGGGCAAAAGACCGGCAATTGTTATTTCTCCAAAAGAATACAATGAGAAAACGGGACTAGGGCTTTTTTGCCCCATAACAAGCAAAATAAAAAATTATCCGTTTGAGGTAATATTGGGAAACAAAAAAATCAGCGGAGTTGTGCTGGCAGACCAAATAAAAAGCCTTGATTGGAAAACTAGAGAAATAGAATTCATAACTAAAGAAAAACCTGAAAAGATAAATGAAATAATTGATAAAATAAATGTTTTATTTGAGGAAGGGGGAACGCTGGTAAAATGAAAATCAGGACAATTTCTATTTTAGTACTTGCAGGGATTCTAGCTCTTTCTTGTAAAGGAAAAAAGGCAGACCCAGACCCGGACTATATAGCCGCAGTATCCGGCGGAATTCTTGGCAGGACAGAGTCGGTCAAGGTCGTATTTAATCAGGGCCAGGATATTTCTAGGCAGCTTGGTTCCAATGCCTTTGTTTTGTCTCCAGCGGCGAAAGGGATTGTATCCTGGGAAGATGAATATACCTTGGTGTTTACCCCGACAGAAGCCTTGAAGCCTAATCAGCGTTACGAGGCCCAGATAAGGCTTGGCAACATTCCTGGTTTCACTTTTGAATTTATGACATCGGCACCGTATCTGAGCGTAAACCTTGATCCGGTGATTATAGACGAATCCGGAAATGTATTCATCAGGGGAATTGTCAATGTTGAAGAGGATTCTTTAATCTCGCAAATTGAGGGTACAATATATTCCCCTGAATTGGGAACTGCCTTATGGGATCATGAAAACGGAATGCACCGTTTTAGTTTTCATCCGGTCAGGCGTTTGGAAGCGCCACGTACCGTGTCGATTAACTGGGACGGCAGATCCTTGGGAAGCAGCGAAAGAGGGTTTACCACTGTAGAGATTCCTGGCCTCAATATTTTCAAGATGACGAGCCTTAGTACAGATAACGGCGTTATCACGGTTTCGTTTTCTTCGTCTGTCAGAACCTATTCAGACCTTAGGGGGTTTATATCCCTTTCCGGCAAGACTGATGTGCGATATTCTCTGGAAGGGAACATTATACGCATATTTGGCGATTCATCAGGCGGGATTCCTCCGGGAGCGGAACTTCTTATTCAGGATTTGGAGGACGTGGATGGCAACTACCTCATAACGCCTGTTCAGTACACAGTGCCAGACAGATGGGATCTACCCGCGATACGGATGCCGGGAACCGGTACTATTCTGCCAAGCTCCCAGGGTGCACAGTTGGTGGTGGAAACCAGAAATGTCTCCGGGCTTTTGATTGAGGCTTTCCATATTTACGGGGACAATATGCTGCAATTCCTCCAGGTGAATAACCTTGACGGAACCCGTGAACTGGACCGCGTGGGACAGCCGGTGTGGACTAAAGCTGTTGAATTTTCCTGGACAGGCGCGGACCAGAACCGCTGGATTAGCCGGGGCATTGACGTTTCAGAACTTAGCCGGAAATTTCCTGGGGGTATGTTCCACATCAGGGTGACTTTTAGACAGCGTCATGTGCATTACGAATGTGAAACTGTACATGGGGATTTTTCCCATCTGACCTTTCCTGACGACAGTTTTTCTTCCTACGCTACAAATACAAGTGAGCCAAGTTACTGGAACAACTATTCTAGTTCGCCTGGTTATAACTATAGCGAATGGTACCGCTATCGTAACGATCCCTGCCATCCGGCTTTTTATACCCCTTCTTTTAACAGCGGAATTAACCTTAGCCGGAATGTTATAGTTTCCAATCTGGGGCTAATAGCAAAGAAGTCCAATGATAATTCATGGCTGCTTGCTACAACCAATTTATTAACAGCGCGTCCTTCGCCTAACACGAATTTTAGCATTTACAATTTTCAGGGTCGGCTTTTATATCAGGGAAGAACAGGCGTAGACGGTATGGCCAGGATTCCTGATTTTCCAGAAGGATCTTCTGCTTCTCTGCGCCTTATCATTTATGCGGAGAACAGCCTTGGTAGGGCCTATCTAAAAATTAACAATTCGCTCACCCTGGCTGTCAGCCATTTCGACGTGTCTGGATCGTCTCCTTCTACAGGCGTCAAGGGCCTGATTTACGGTGAACGTGGGGTATGGCGTCCGGGGGACGACATTTTCCTTACCTTCCTCCTTTCTGATCCTCAATCCTCGTTGCCGGCGAATCATCCTGTTACCCTTGAATTTGAAGACCCCAGAGGCCGTCTTGTTACAAGCAGGACTTATACCACTTCTATGGACGGCTTTTATCCCATCGCGGTTTCCACCACGGCAGACGCTCCTACGGGGGACTGGATAGCAAGGGTTCGCGTAGGCGGCAATGTGTTTACCAGAACAGTAAAGATCGAAACCGTTATGCCAAACAGGCTCAAAATGGATCTGGACTTTGGGAGCGGCGAAATAATCAAGAGCGGACCGCGTCAAGTATCACTTGAAGCAGCCTGGCTACACGGCGCAACAGCCCCAGGGCTTAAGGCTGATATTTCTGTCACCTTTGTTGATCGTGAAACGGCGTTTTCTGGTTACGCCGACTATACGTTTAGGGATACCACACGGACAGTTTCGTCTGAACGACAAACCTTATGGGAAGGGACTCTTAATGGTGCCGGAAGGGCAGACTTTACACTGAATCTAAACCCTGGGAATGCGGTTCCAGGAAAAGTTACGGCGCGTTTTTTGACCAGGGTGTTTGAACCTTCTGGCGTGTTTTCTTCGGAACAGATCAGCATGGAGTATTCCCCGTATAAAAGGTATGCAGGGCTTAGGACGCCAAGGGGAGACGCGGCGCGTAATATGCTCCTTACCGACACGGATCATAGGGCAGAAATTGTAATTCTTAATGAAGATGGAAACCTGGTGCAAGAAAGCGTAGCCGTTAATTGCGCAATCTATAAGCTCTCTTGGCGCTGGTGGTGGGAAATGGGAGCGTTGGAATCTGCGGAGTTTTCTTCCACTCTTTCGCGTAACCCTCTTTCCAGGGCTACGGTTAATACGGTGAATGGAAGGGCTTCCTGGACTTTTAGGATAAATTACCCTGACTGGGGGCGTTATCTGATAGTGATTCAGGACAGCGAAGGAGGCCATGCCGCGTCCCAGATAGTTTACATTGACTGGCCGGGATGGGCAGGACGTTCTCTGGAAAGCGGACAGGGCTCACAATCCATGCTCAGTCTGAACACAGAAAAGTCTACTTATAATGTAGGTGAAAGGGTATCTGTAAGTTTTCCTTCCAATAAGGATGCGACAGCTCTGGCTATAGTGGAAAAAGGCGGAGAGATAGTCAGAAGGGAATGGATATACTGCGATGAAGGAGTAACAACTTATTCATTCTCTGCGGAGCCTTCCATGTTACCCAACGTGTATGTTCACGTAACGATGCTTCAGCCGCACTTGCAGGCCCAGAACGATTTGCCCATACGGCTCTACGGCATAGTTCCGGTAACGATTGCAGATACAAGGGTGGTTCTTCATCCGCGCATAACTGCTGCGGAGACCTGGCAGGCAGAGTCGAGGGTTTCATTTACGGTAAGTGAATCCGAAGGGCGGCCAATGACGTATACGGTCGCTGTTGTTGATGAGGGTCTTCTGGGGCTTACCCGTTACAATTTGCCAAATCCAGGAAATACTTTCTACGCCAAAGAAGCTTCCTTCCTAAAATCATGGGACCTTTTTCAAGATGTCATCGGCGCTTATTCTGGCAGGCTGGAAACTCTTTTAGCAATAGGCGGCGGGGATGACGGGATTATGGATGTCAATAAGGAAACCCAGCGTTTTACGCCTGTGGTACGTTTCTTTGGCCCATATCAAATCGGAGCAGGGGAACAGAAAACAGAAACTTTTGATCTTCCGCCCTATATAGGCGCTCTTAGGATTATGGTGCTTGCAGCCTCTTCTTCTAATGAAGCCCGTTCTAACTCCCAACGAGCCTATGGCACAGCGGAAGCATCTGTTAAAGTAAATTCTGATCTGATGGTTTTTGCATCGCTTCCGCGCATTCTTTCCCCGGATGATGAAGTTGAAATCCCCGTATACGTAAACTCATACAAAGACGGAAATAGAAGCGTCAGGGTTAGCCTGAGTGTTCCTGGCGCAACTGTACAGGGATCGGCAACACAGAATGTTTCCTTTGACAGAACCGGCGAACAGCTTATCCGTTTTAGAGTAAAAGCCCCGTCAAATCCTGGGCAGCTCCGTTTCACCGTAACGGCGGAGTCAACCGGCCTTGTAACGGCCAGGCACGAAACGGACATTGAAGTAAGGTCAACGGCAATACCTGTTACCAGATCTGTTTACAGCCTTATCTCTCCGGGCGAAACATGGAGGGGGAATCTGGATTATCCCGGCAGATCGGGAACTAATACCCTTATCATGGGTTTCTCAAGGCTTCCGCCCCTTAATCTGGAATCAAGGCTTCAATACCTTATCAGTTATCCGCACGGTTGCGTTGAACAGACCACCAGCGCGGCTTTTCCGCAGCTTTATCTGGATAAGATCCTGGACATGGATAGTGAACGCCTTGCCGCTATAAGGACAAATATTAACGCTGGTATAGAGCGACTTTCTGGTATGCAGGTAACTTCAGGCGGTTTCGCGTACTGGCCTGGAGATCAGTCGGCTCATGACTGGGCATCTTCTTATGTGGGACATTTCCTTCTTGAGGCAAAAAAGGCCGGTTACACGGTAAGGGACAGCGTTATTAGGAATTGGGTGATTTATCAGAAAAATGTTGCAGCCCAGTGGCAGGCCAGGAACGGCAGGTATGTCGAACAGGCTTACCGCCTCTACACCCTGGCTTTGGCCGGGGAGGCCGACCTTGGCTCCATGAACCGTCTACGCGAGCAAAGGGATTTACCCATGCAAGCTAGATGGCGTTTAGCTGCTGCCTACTGGTATGCAGGGCAACGCGACACCGCAAGGAATATGGTAAGCACCTTATCAATGCCAGAGACTGAATACCGCGAGCTTTCCGGAACCTTTGGTTCGTCTTTAAGGGACAAGGCCATGATACTGGAAACCTTGGTTCTCTTGGGTGGAGAACTTGGCAGAACCATGGCCCTGGTTCAAGAAATTTCGGATGCCCTTTCCAGTGAAAGATGGCTATCAACTCAGGAAACCGCTTATGCGCTTATTGCGATGGCGCCTTATATGCAGCAGAACGCTCAAGGCGGCGCACTTAGCCTGGATTATACTGCGGCTGGGCGCTCTGGTAATGTTACCTTTAGCAATGCTTTTGCTGAAACTTCCCTTGGGAGCGTTACGGGAAGCTCTGGCGCGTATACCTTTACCAACCGCTCATCTTATCCGGTATATGTGCGGCTAACAGCCCGTGGACTGCCGGAGGAAGGGAGTGAGCCTAGTCTTTCTGAGGGCCTGGCTCTTAGGGTCGAGTACAGGGACAGTAACGGCAGGGAAATAGATCCTAAAAATCTTAATCCAGGCCAAGACATGGAAGTGCGCGTAACAGTCCGTAATTCTTATGGTCAGTCAGTGGAAGAAATCGCGCTCATAATTCCCATTCCTGCTTCATGGGAGATCATTAACACCAGGCTGACAGGCGCTACTTTGCCCTCGGCTTTCCGTTATCAGGATATACGCGATGACAGGATAATGACTTACTTCAATTTAAACAGGAACGAAGAGAAGACTGTCAGCTTTGTGGTAAATAGAACCTATAATGGCTCTTACTTTAGGCCAGCCATTCATGCTTATGCCATGTATGATGAATCCATAAGGGCTCTGATTCCGGGGGTGAAACCGTGAATTAGGGGTTAGGGATTAGGGAATAGAGAAGAAGAGAGAAGGGATGAAGACTGGGAAAAAACGCCAAAAATCCCATCGCTGGCTTTATTGGTCAGCCTTTTCGGTGCTGGCCCTTATCTTTGCCCTTTCCCTTGAGGAACCGCTTTTTGAGCCTTCCTGGTCGCCTGTGCTGTATGACAGAGAAGGAAGGCTGTTAGGCGCACAGGTAGCTGATGATGAGCAATGGCGTTTTCCCAGCAGTGGCAAACTCAACGAGAAATTCACGCTTGCCTTAATCGAAGCCGAAGATCGCAGATTTAAGTTTCACCTTGGCATTGATCTTCCTGCAATAGTTAGGGCTGCTGTGCAAAACATCCAGGGTGGAAAGGTAATTTCCGGAGCTTCCACCATTACCATGCAGTGCATACGCCTTTCTAGAACTTCTAAAGGCGGCCAGGCATCCGACCGTACTTTTCTACAGAAGATCGTGGAAGCGGTTTTGGCGTTTAGGCTAGAACTGGCAAAAACCAAAGACGAAATACTTGAGCTTTATGCAGCTAATGCTCCTTTTGGCGCGAATGTAGTTGGCCTTGAGGCTGCGGCCTGGCGCTGGTTCGGCAGAAGTTCCGAAGAACTTTCCTGGGCCGAGGCCGCGACTTTAGCGGTGCTTCCTAATAGCCCTGCCCTTATCCATCCAGGCCGCAATAGGGACGCTCTAAAGGAAAAACGTGACAACCTTTTGGAAAAACTTTTTACCCGTGGTTATTTTGACGAGGAAACCCTGATACTCTCTCTGGCCGAGGCCCTTCCTGGAGAGCCCCTTCCCCTTCCGCGACTTGCCCCACATCTTCTTGAGCGTATGCTTGCTGAATCCGGCTATAATGCCACGACTGCCTTTATCACAACCATTGATAGGGACATACAGGAGCGTAGTCTTGCCATCTTAAACCGCGCTTCGCTACGCTTTGCGGAGAACGGCGTCATGAACGGGGCCTGCATCATCATCAATACTCAAACTGGAGAAACTATCGCTTATGTAGGCAACACCGATACCCTTTACGCCAAGGATGTGGATATAATTACTTCGCGGCGTAGCTCCGGCAGCCTTCTAAAGCCTTTTCTTTACGCGGCCATGCTGGACACAGGCGACATACTGCCATCGTCTCTGGTAAGCGATATTCCCACCAGGGTTGGAAGCTACAGCCCAGAAAACATTACGCGCAATTACCTTGGCGTTGTGCCTGCTGACGAAGCACTTGCCCGTTCTCTGAATATACCGGCTGTACGTTCTCTTAGAGTATATGGTGCAGCACGATTCGCAAGGTTTCTGCGTTCTCTTGGCCTTACCACGCTTTTTCGTCAGGATGATGATTACGGCCTTCCCCTCATTTTAGGCGGTGCCGAAGTAACGTTATGGGAAATGGTTGGCCTCTATGCGGGACTTGGAAGATCAGTAAATCTCAATCAGAATGAAGGTGAGACGGCTTTTTTCCATCCTTATGTCATGCCAAAACAAAACCAAAGTAATGCCGCTGTCTCTGTCTCATCTAAGCCAGCCATGACTTCCGCGTCATTAATCTCTCCAGGGGCTGCCTGGAGTACGCTGAATACCCTTGTTTACGGCGTAAGGCCCGGAGAGGAGGCAGTGTGGCAGGAATACGCTAACGCCATGCGCATAGCCTGGAAAACCGGAACCAGTTTTGGTTATCGTGACGCATGGTCAATTGGTGTAACGCCTGAGTGGACTGTAGGAGTTTGGATTGGAAACGCTTCCGGAGAGGGTAGGGCAGAGTTAAGGGCCGCGATTACCGCAGCGCCCGTTATGTTTGAATTATTTTCTTCGTTGTACTCAGGAACCAGTCGGCATACCTGGTTCAGTCAGCCGGCAGCGTATTTGCGTCATGTTGAAGTTTGCGCTTTTTCCGGCTTCCTCGTGAGCGCGAACTGTGCCAGTACAAAAATTGTTGAAGTTCCCTTGAATGCCCCTGCCGCAAAAGCCTGTCCTTATTGCCGAACCGTGATCCTCAATGAAACCATGGATCGCCGCATCGTTTTGGGAACAGGATCATCTACAGCAGTCGTTGAGCAAAAATGGTTTGTCCTCCCACCGGCAGAGGAATGGTATTATCGCAGATGGAACCTTGACTACAAGCCGCTGCCCCAAGACGAAAGTTCGTATAATGAAACAGCCAGCATGGCTAATCTAGCGCTTTTTAATCCAGAGCCCGGTTCTCTAGTTTTTATTCCACGCGAACTGGACGGCACGGAAGGAAGAATAGTCTTTTCTGCGGCCCACCGCGAAGATGACGGTATTATTTACTGGCACCTGGACGAAACATATTTAGGCGCGACTCAATATTTCCACGAAATGGAAGCCCGCCCTCAGCCGGGGCTTCACACCCTAACCCTGGTAGACTCTAGCGGTAATACGCTTGTCCGTAGCTTTACCGTGCTGGATACGGGGGTGTGAAAATAAAAAGGTGGCTGATACCAATTAATTCGTTTGAGCAGTTGGAATCAATACCCATTTTAAATCAGGGTTTTTTATATCCATAGAGAAAAAGGACTTGCCGTAACTGGTATAGGTTTGTTTATACCATATCGTATTCCAGCCCTTTTTTAGTTTTAGGGTAAAGGGATAAAACGTGTACAGAATCACTTGATCTTCTTTGGATTTTCCGGTTATTGTACAGTCCTTGTCAACATAGATAAAATATACCGATTCATCGCTAATTGAACTAGTTGTACCTGATAAGCCTTCTCTAATTAGCGCATATTCATCTACATCTGTTACTGGCAGTATGAAAGTACCTTTTGTTGCAGCATTATTAATTTCAACATCCCAGCCTTTACCTTCTGTTATGGTGTTAAAAAAAACTTTCAGATCCTTCCATTCCAATAAATCGATTGGTGCATTAACAGTAAAGCTTAATTTCCCTCTCCTTATAGTCCCGAACCCTATTTCTTCGCTATAACCATTAAAAAGATACTCACTCAAAACGGTTATATTATAATCTCTTTCATTGAACATTTCGTAAGCCTGACTCAGTCTGTTTGTGGTATGGTTTCGTAGCCACACTTGCTCGTCCGCAATAATCAGAGTACTGCCATAATACGTTTGTTTGCTTTTTATATCATAGCTGCAGCCTGATACGACAATTAGTATTACTGCTAAAATTACAATTATTTTTTTCATATTCAAGCTCCGCCCGATACCTGCTTTGTATCAATCGTAAAAAGTATTGCCTCAACCCGGCGGTTAAGAG
>JAIRUO010000160.1 GCA_031254385.1 Treponema sp.
GCGCAATGGACACACGCTGTTTCTGCCCGCCCGAAAGGGTAACGCCCCGCTCCCCGATTATCGTGTTGTAGCCTTCCGAAAAGCCTTGAATGGTTTCATCAACCATAGCCACTGCCGCAACTGTCCGCAATTCTGCAAGCTCTGTTTCCGGCACGGAAATGGAAATATTTTCTTTGATGGTCTTGGAGAAAAGGAAAGGCTCCTGAAGGCAAAGCCCAATGTAGCGGCGCAGATGCGGCCGACTGATGCGGCGTATATCAATGCCGTCAATGGTGATAAGACCTTCCTCATCCTTAAGATCATACAAGCGGCTAATCAGATGAACCATCGTGGATTTACCTGAGCCTGTGGCCCCAAGTATGGCCATGCTTTCCCCTGGCTTTAGGACAAATGAAATATCGCGTAACACAGGTTCCTTGCCATAATTAAACGAAACCTTGTTAAAAACAATCTCTCCCTTGATTTCAGGAGTCAGTGCATCGGGGGGATCTGTTTCAGGCTCTACCGAAAGTATGTCCCTGACACGGCCAGAAGCCACCATGGTTCTTGAAAGATCAGAAAGTATGCGCCCAAGCTGCCGTACCGGCCAGATCATCCAGTTGCAATAGGTGTAAAAGGCAAGGAAGGTTCCCGGCGAAAGCTGGCCCTGCACGCTGCGCCAGACTCCTGCCGCTACGATGATGGCAAGCTGTAGACCTACAAAAAAATCTCCCGCACCCCAGAAGAGGCCTAGCATCTTCCCTATGCGTACCCATATATTCCGGTAGGTTCCTGTCTTTTCCGCAAACTTGTCCATTTCGTATTTTTCCCTGCCGAATGCCCTGACTACGCGCACACCGGTATAGTTTTCCTGAGCAGCCGCCTGCATGACTCCTTCGGCTTCATCAGCCTTTTTAAATTCCTTGCTGACCTTGCCAAAATAATAAACGGAAAAAACCAATATTATGGGAATTAGCAACAGGGACATAATGGACATGAAGACATCCATGGAGAACATCATCACCAGGGCAACCACCAGAACACAGAAAGTGCGCATAAGCTCGCTTAACTGGTTCATGATAAAGTTGCGTATATTATCCACGTCCGTGGTACAGCGCTGTATGATGTCTCCAGTCTGGCAGCTTACATGCCAGTCATAAGAGAGTTTCTGTATATGCGCGTAAAGGGTGTTTCTCATCTTCTGTGCTATGACTTCCCCCATCTCAATGCTGATATAGCGGCGGGCCACATTGCAGAGTCCAGAAAGGAACGCTGCTACAAGCGTTAAAAGTGCGCAGATCCAGATATATTTTTGAAGAACTTCTATGCCGCCCAACATATCCACAAGGCTATGCACAAAAGCCGGGGCGTTCAGAGGTTCCCTTCCTATTACCGAGTCAATGGTATAGCGAATAATTTGCGGGCTTAAAAAAGAAAAACCCACGGTTCCCAGAGTTGCGGCACAACAAAGGCAGAACCGGAAATACCGGCCTTCCGCTGCGGCTGCGACCAGGGCTACCCGACCGCCTTTCCAGGGGACTTTCATTCTGTACTTCCTCTCAAAGCTGCTGCCGCTTCTTTCCAGACCAACTGATCTTTTTCCGAAAGCGCGGCAAATTCCGCCTGTCTTCCATAGGCGGAAAATTCTATAAACTGACCTACTCTTTTGAGCAAATCCCTGTATTTCTTTTCGTGAAACTCACGTAACCACCGGGGCGTTCGCCTGGGCTTCCCCTTTGGCGTAAAAAGGAGACCCGCATAATGAGGGGCGCAAAGCCCGTCAGACGCTTCAATGGCTGCCTTAAGTTCATTTACTTCCGCGTTGGATTCATCTTCTGCGGCTGCCAGGAAACTAAGGTACTCTTCTTCGATCCGTTCCCGCTCTAGGCAAATGGGGCAGCGGCCCTTGGGCTGCCAGAGTTTTTTCTTCTCAAAAGAAGCCAGCCGGTCTTCAAGAATGTCTTGCGAGAGTATGGCCACAGCCAAGCCGTCTCTAAATGACACCAGTCCCCTGGAATGATATGAACAAAAGCCCCCAGCAGCGCGGTGAAGCGCCCTGAAGCCCCTATCCGAGACATGCTCAAAGAGCAAGTTGTCGACGTACCATTCGGCCCTGTCGTTGACGATTCTGCAAAGAGGACAACCCGGTTTTCCCGATGCTTTTTGTAATTCGAAAAAATTTATATGTTTATCTACAGACATTCTAGTCCCGCTGTTCCACCTTGCCGTTGTTTTGACCAATAAAAACTACCGGACGCAGAACCCTGTCAGCAGGACCGGTAAAAAAGCCATTTTCCACTACTCCGGGAATACGGTTTATTTCGGCTTCCAGGGCCGTTGGATCCACCGCTTTCCCAAAAAGTATGTCCAAAAGTAAATTGCCGTGATCTGTAACCACAGGCCCGGCCTTACGCAGTGCTTCCCTGAGCTTTACCTCCGCCCCTAATTTCTCCAGGCGCCGGATTACAGGAATCCGCGCCTCGGAAATTAGCTCCACAGGAACAGAAAATTTTAGCCCCAGGTTTTCCGTGATTTTCGATTCATCAACGACTATCGCGTATTTTAAAGAAGCATACGCGATAATCTTCTCAAGAAGCAAGGCCCCCCCGCCGCCTTTTATACAGCGGTTTAGGGAATCCACCTCGTCGGCGCCGTCTATGGTCAAATCCAGCACCCCGCCTATTTCCCTGGAATTCAGAGAAAAAAGGGGTATCCCCATTTTTTCACATTCAATGGTGGTCTGGAAACTTGTCGGAACCGCCATGATGTTTTTTAGCGTTCCTTCAGCTAACAGAGCGCCTACACGCTTAACCGCGAATATGGCGGTGGTGCCTGTCCCAAGCCCTAGCTTCATACCGCTTCTGACCAGACTATCAACCGCGGCTGCGGCTGTCATTTCTTTTATTGCATTCAGTTCCATTATTTGTTTAAAACTCCAGCTTGTTAATCAGGGAAGAAGAGAATTCCTTTCCCATAAAATATTTATACTGATACTGGGCCTGCCGCAATAATATATCATAACCGTTTAATATTTTACACCCCGCTTGTTCTGCACGGGCAAGGCACCTGGTTTTTTCCGGTTTATAGATTAGATCAGCTACCAGTTCTTTTCCGCTAAACTCGTAAAACCAAAGGGGATCTTGCTCAATATCAGGCTCCATTCCTACAGACGTAGCCTGGATTATTATATCTGTATATTTTTTCATCATTTTGAGGCTCTCCCTGTCCAGGCGGCCCCAGGCAAAATTGTATGGCACGGCTAGGTCCCTGGCTCTTAGCTCTGTTCTGTTGAGGATCAAGGCTTTCCCTTTAAGGCGGAATACTTCTGATGCCGCTGCCCTGGCCATGCCTCCTGCGCCTATAATACAGATTTTCTTGCCATGTAAATCCTTTAGACGAAAAATATCCAAAAGAGCGTCGGAAAAACCCTTGGCATCGGTATTGTATCCCTGCCAGCCCTGCGCTTCCTTGACTATAACATTGCAGGCACCGATTGAATCAACATCATCGGATTGTGAGGTCAAATAAGGAAGTACAGCTTCTGTATAGGGAAAGGTTATTGAAGCGCCAGACAACCCTATGTCTGTCCCAAGCTGCAAAAAAAATTCTATTGAATCAGAGGGAATGGGAATATAAACAGCGTCAATTTTTTCATGGTTAAATACAGGGTTAAAAAATTTCGGGCCTACCGATACCTTTAAGGGAAAGCCAGTAGCCGCGAAAATCTTTGTTTTAGGTGTTATTTCCTTAAAGCGGTACAGTTCACTCAGTTCTCTAGGATCAAGCTGGCCGGAAGAAGCGATGGGAATATCTGCCTCTCCCTTGACAGTGGTGTAACTTAAATGACAACCCATATAACCCGCCAGGATACGGGTGTTTACCCCGTAGTCTCCCATACAGAGAAGTATCTTTTCTATATTCTTGGTTTGCCTTGCCGCCTGATAAACCAGTTTGACATCTTTGAGTGAAAGGGGCATTACCGCTACCTTGGCAATTTCATCACCTACCCTTAGGAGCCCTCTAAGTTTTGAAGCAAGGCCGGTATCCACCCCGTTGAAATTATGGTATGAGCGGATAATTTTTGTGCCAAAGGCCCGCGCCGCTTCTTCAAGGCTGGCAACATCCAAATCCTCTTCAATATCAACATACGCAAAATTCATCCGCCTGTCTGCCTCTGCAAATGCCAGCCCATTGGAAAGAAGGGTAATTCTGGCGCTTTCCGCCCCTGTGTATTTTCCTCCGTCCCTTTCCCTGCGTACAGTCAGAATTACCGGCAGCCCGGCCATGGCCGGAAATTTGCGTATATGAAAACGTTCATCTGGGTCCAGGTAATCCGCACGAAGTTCCGCGACATCAATATATTTGCGAAACTTCTTAAGAATCTCCAAATCCCTGGCAAGAGTCCTGCCTGTAAGACATAAGCATATTTTTGCCATAATGCTTCCTATAAATCCGAACGGTAAATAAAAATGGCTGATACTCTTCCTGCGGAATCAAAATTAAAACGCAGGGCCAAAGGCCAGTTATACCCCTGAAGGGAAAATATCGCATAATCGGTTCCGCTGCGCAGGGCTTGTCCAAAAGATAAATATACCGCTGACCTTGGGTCTCCCGTACTGAGCAAATATGCGGATTTAATCCCAACCTGCCAAACTCTATCATTTAATATGTAAAAATCCCCTTCATCATAAACAAAAACCACATCATCCTGCCATACTTCCAGGCCCCTGACAGCATGAACGGAATTGGGAATGCCAAAACGCTGAATCAGATCATTCAATGTAAGACCAATCAATAATGCGGGATCGTCCGGCCTTCCGGTCGGCAATGATCCGGTCTGAGGCCAGAGGGGAGTAATAAAAATCAGCAAAAGCACCAGAAACAGGGATGAAAACCGCATATAGTATTTTATATCAGCAACCCGACCCGTGCAAGGGGATGTGGTTATAATTACTATACAGATGTATAGGGTATAAAGATCGTGGGAAGGATTATAACCAGTTTCTTATGCTGTAGTCGCTTGATATACATAAAATGCAAATTATGTATTATAATTCCCCATAGAGGAAAAAAATGCCAAATTTTGTTTTTTTTGAATAATTATAATCATTACTTCACTGCTTTGGGGATGCTAGATATTTATTATGGAGGAAATGATGAAAAATAGCGTATTATGCCTCTTAGTGATTTGTGAGCTCTCTTTATTTTCATGTAACAAGGAATCTCCCAAAGAGGTTATAGAAGTTGCAAATACAGAGGCTATAAATGTGCAAAATAATAAAGCCATGCCGGTTCTCCAATATCAAACTTCGGGTTTTACCGCAAAAAAAAGTGAATACAGTGTAAAAATCAGCGATGATTTTATGGGGGTTTATCTGCCCGATGAATATATTAACTCATTAATAAGTACAAGGAATCATTCTATCTCTATACATTCGTATGGCTACGAAATCCATGACGTACTTGCTGTAATGGAAGATAATATTTATTCCAATGGTAAATGGCATGATCAGTACGGTATACTTGAAGTAGAGGGAAATTTATTTCAATATGTTTATGATGGAAACGAAACGGTTATTATTGATAATAACGGGTATTCATACAGGAAGATTGGTGATGATCCAAGAGACTATTATACTATAGCCCGGACTTTTACTGCTGAAATAATTTTAACGGAACTAGAAAGCAAAAGAATAGGAGTATTTGTATCCACTGGAATGGTAGTTATCCCCTTTCTGTATTTTTTTACAGGCGAAGATACGTTCAGAATTAATTTGGATGATATGTTTTTTGAAGAAGGCCTAAATCTACTATTATTAAGTGCCACTCAGGAAAATCAATTTTACATGGGCCTATTAATAGAGGGCGATAATTATTACTTTTATAGCTTAAAAAGAAATGATAATAATCGTCTTAATGAGAGGGCAGACCTTATTTATCATTATAATTTGGCAGAGGATAAAAATATCATATTGGCATTATCGGGATTAAGTGACTATATCATCTTTTATTATTATGAATATATCAATGGATTAACAGACTATGAGAAAAGGATAATTATAAATACAATGTATGCATTACATGGGTATTCATTTGTAACGGAAGAATGGCAATCTTTCTTTAGTCAATATTCATGGTACAAACCAGATGAAAAAGTAAGAAATGATCCTAGTATATTAAACACTTATCAACAAAAGTTATTGGAATATTTAAGTCATTAAAAGTGGGTATTACAAAAGCCTGCAAAAAAATGCAACCTTTTTGTAGCTACCCTTGTCTAATCTAATGTGATAAACTCGGAAAAATACACCCTTGGAACTCTTGCCTTGGCAGCAGCGGAAAAATATGGAAAGAAAACAGCCTTTCAGATATTCCATGATAACGGCGTGTACGACAGACTCAGTTATGCTGAATTCGGCATTCGTGTTCGGCGTTTTGCCTCGTACCTGAAAGGCCACGGGATAAAAACCGGAGACCGGGTAATGATCCTGGCCGAAAACCGGCCCGAATGGCCCATCGCCTTTTTTGGCATTGCCCTGGTCGGAGCTATTTCCGTGCCTGTTCTGACTGACTTTGTTGAAGAACAAATCCGCGTTATAGCGGCACATTCGGAGATTTCTGCAATTTGCGTTACCGAACGTACTGCAGCAAAGGCTGAATGGCTGCGCGGTTCTTTGCCGTTTTTTGTTTTGGACGATGCCGATTTATTCAAGGAACTAGCCCATTCAGAAATAGTAACGGAAAGCATTTCCAAAAATGACCCGTCTGTAATCATTTATACATCGGGAACCACCGGCTCAAGCAAGGGCGTGGTTCTGTCCCACGAAAACCTTATTTTTACCGCGACAGCAGCCAGATCAATAATGAAGATATACCCCAGGGACAGGCTCCTTTCGGTGATACCCCTGGCCCACAGTTACGAATGTACACTGGGCCTTTTAACCCCCCTTATGAGCGGCGCTTCAATAACATATCTGGACAAACCGCCTTCGCCAGCAGTACTCATTCCGGCCATGCAAAACCTGCGGCCAACAGCAATTGTCGGGGTTCCCCTATTCCTCGAAAAAATCTATCGCAACAGCATATTCCCCTCTCTGGAAAAAAATATACTTTATAAATTAAAGCCAACCCGTAGCATTGCCATTAAGCTTGCCGGTGCTGGCCTAATGGCAGCCATGGGTTCAGCGTTACGCTTCTTTGGTATAGGCGGTGCACCCCTTGCGGAAGATGTAGAGGTCTTCCTGCGAAAGGCGGGGTTTCCCTATTCGCCAGGATACGGCCTTACAGAAACTTCGCCACTGGTTGCTGGGACAGCTCCTTATCGTTTTGCGTTCCGTTCCTCGGGAAAAATGATCCCCGGAATTTCTATACGGATAAGCGATGAAGGCGAAGTCCAGGTTCAGGGTCCCAATGTGATGCAAGGGTATTATCATGATGAGGAACGCAGCAAAGGGGCCTTTACCGATGACGGCTGGTTAAAAACCGGAGACCTGGGTTACATGGATAAGAAAAACCATCTCTTCTTGCGCGGGCGCATTAAGGCCATGATTCTTGGCCCTTCGGGAGAAAACATATATCCTGAAGAAATAGAGAACCTTCTTAACACTTCTGGTATGGTGGAAGATTCTCTGGTACAGAGTGGCCCAAGGGGAGAACTGGTGGCCTTTATCGTTCTTTCCGAAAAAGCGCAAACCGCTATCGCTGCGTTAGCTGACAATATGGAAGAACTAAAGCAGAATGTCAACAAACGCCTTGCGGCCTTTTCCAGGCTTAGCCGCATAGAAATACAGAAAGAACCTTTTGAAAAAACTCCCACCCGGAAGATAAAGAGATTTTTGTATACGAATTTGGGGAGTGGGGAATTGGGAGTAGGGAGTAGGGGGTAAGACATATGCGTTCGTTAGTTACTATTCAGAAAGTAAAAGAGATAAGCGCTATTGAGGATTCGGATTTTCTTGAACTCGCCCATGTTATGGGGTGGCAGTGCGTTGTCAAAAAAGGCGAATTTCAGACGGGCGATCTTGGCGTATACTATGAAGTAGACAGCTTTCTCCCGCTGGATGACCGCTATGAATTTTTGCGAAATTCATCATACCGTGAGAATGACGATAACGGCAAAGGCTTTCGTATCCGAACCGTTAAAATGCGCGGACAGCTTTCGCAGGGTTTATTGCTGCCGCTTGCAAAATTTCCCGAACTCGAAGGCTGCGGCGAAGGCGCGGATGTTACCGATAAACTCAATATAAAAAAATGGTACATTCCCGAAACAGCCGCCGATGGAGGCGTAATTATCGGTGAGCGTCCCTACGGCATTCCCGCTTCCGATGAAATCCGCATACAATCTAGTCTTGAACTGCTTGAAGAATTAAAAGGGAAGCCGTATTACATCACCACAAAAATGGACGGCACTTCGGGAATTGTTTATTACATTGGCGAAAAATTCGGGTGCTGCAGCAGGAACAAAGAAATAAAAGACGAAGAAACTGCTTTGTACTGGACATCTGTTTATAAATACGGCCTTAAAGAAAAACTTGGCTCTCTTGGACGCAACATAGTACTTACCGGCGAAATATGCGGCCCCGGCATACAAAAAAACAAACTGCGGCTTCCCACCATCGAATGGTATGTATTCGACGTTAAGGATTGGGATTCCCAAAAATATCTTCCCTACGATGAGGCTTGCAAGCTGTGCGCTGACTTAGGCATTCCCATTGTCCCGCTTGAAGAACGCGGAGAACAATTTGACTATACGCTGGAACAACTGCTTGAAAAAGCAAAAGGCAAATATCCTAGTGGCCTGGACAAAGAAGGCATCGTTGTGCGCAACGCATTGTCACCCAAGGCCGTTTCGTTCAAAGTGTTAAATAACGATGCGCTGCTTAAGGAGAAAGGTTGATAGGATCTGATGACCGAGGTATACCAAAGCTTACGATCTCGGCAGAGTGTGTTTATAAGCCTTGTACCACTTCCGTATCAAGTATTTTTTTCCTTTCTTTCCAGTCGGGCATATACAGCGTTAAAAAATCATAAAATTGCCGATTGTGGTGAGGAAATAAAAAATGAATCATTTCATGTAAAATAACGTATTGAATACACGGTTTTCTTGCTTTTAACAAATAAAAATTGAGAGTAATCGTACTATTATACGGACTTGAACTTCCCCATAGTGTCCTCATTTTCCTGATCGACAAATTTGGCTTCATTATTTTATGTTTTTCGATTACCGGATATAGAGTATCCAAAATGTCGCTATATACAGAAAATGCCTCTTTTCTCCACCATGATTCGAACAAGCGATTTATTTCATGTTCGGCAGATGTGTCTGGCAGATTGATACAAATAGAATGGTATTCTATATGAACTTGTTTCTTCTCTGACTGGAATATTGAGAAAGTCATGTCCTGGCCCAGCATACGAACAGATATTCCATGACGTATAAAATTAGTTGCTTCATAGCTGCTTGTTTTTGAAAATTCTTCTAGTTTTTCTGTTATCCAGTCTTTTTTACTTTGCAGATACCGGGCAATCCACTTGGATGATGTCTTACGAGGCACAGAAAATTTTATTTTTTGAGACGGGTAAATTTTGAGCCGACAGGATGATATTTTCTTTCTCTCAATAACAATAGAAACGATACCGGCTTTAGGTATATCCAGAGTACAGACCTCCTGCCGCATATCAAAATCTCTTGAGTGCGGCAAGCATGATCTTTTCGATAATAAGATCAATAGTTTCTTCTTCCCATTGAAAATTGTTCTCTTCCATGTAGTTAAAGAGCAAATCATCAAGTTTCGATTTTATACTTCGATGAACCATTATATTTTCCCGCCAGTCACGCTTGGCATTGTCTTTGATTGTATTTTTTATCTCAAGGGCCAGATGCGCCAGGTTTTTGTTATTCCCAATACTCTGTTCTTTAATTTCATTTTGAAGATTGAGCTCCGACAGGATAGAGCTGTAAAAAGCCTTTGCATCGCTGTCATCCACGATCGATTCAGGGTATTCAATAGAACTCCGACCTTCGCGGTAATCTTCCGCCATGGTTTCCATTTGGGCCAGATAGGACTCCTCGTCTCGATCATGAAGGTACACCTCAATTGTTTTGTTGATCCTGTCCATAAACGTCATGTATAACGCTGGGTCCTCATAGCGTTTTGTTTCAAGTTCCGCAACCTGCCTGGTTTTTATGGCATCCGCTCTTGCTTCTTTTGAACCGAGTATGGAAAGCTGTTTCTGCATTTTGTTTTTATTGAAGATGTCCAAAGGATCGATCAATATTTTCGGATCATCCGCTTTTACATAAGTGTTCAAAAGCTGTCTGATGCCGTCTTCATAATCGCTGAATAATATTCGTTCATTAAAACGCAGGGTGGCACCGTCTTTCAGTTTTTTGAAAAAATAATAATCTTTTCTGTACTGGTAGGCCTGTTTTTTACCTACTACCTTAAACAATTCATAACTTGTAAAAAGAAAATCAACCCACTTTCCAAATGACGCATGAGCCAGGTAAAACTGTTTTCGCCTTGTATCATCTATAAGCCGATCATGCCAAACATTAGGACGTTTTTCGTTTTTAACTATACCCGCAAATATTTCCCAAAGAGCGCGGTGTCTGGCTTCGATTTCAGCCTTTTCTTTATCCGGGCTGATGATGCCGGATTTCATATCATCGGGATCAAAATCGTTCGTGCCTGATTGTTCATTGCCGTAAATATCCAAGGCTGAATTAAGATGCTTGAAAACTCCGTAATAATCAACAATAAGGCCAAATTCCTTATTTGGGTATATCCTATTGACCCGTGCGATTGCCTGATACAGGGTATGATCCTGCATTTTTTTGTCAATATAAAGAACCGCCGCAACCGGAGCGTCAAAACCAGTAAGGAGTTTATCCTTTACAATAAGGAGATCGATATCACCATCAGGATCGACAAATTGAGCGGTAACGGTATCTTCATAATGAGCGTAATCATTTTTATAGAGAGGGTCTATTTCAGCCGCAAAGAATTGTCCGATCTGCCTCAAGGATTCGGTAGTATTATTTTCATCATCGCCTTCTTCCTGATTGTTAGGCGTAATAACAACCGCTGGATTAATGCCAGAGAGTTTTTTGAGGCAGTAATAGATTTCCACACATGCAGCACGAGACGAACAGGTAAGCATGGCTTTGAACTTCTTAGGTTTTACAAAACGGATAAAATGTTCGTATAAATTAAAAGCTATCATAGCGAGCCGCTCTCTAGTTTGGGCCAGCGCAATAAAACGGCTCCACTTTTGCTCTAAATCCTGCGCCGCCTCTTTGCTCAAGCCTACGGTAAGATGTTTTAGATGATCATTTATACTTTTACCGGTTACTTCCTGTTTTACAACTCTGCCTTCATAAAGAATAGGCACTATCACACTATCGCTTATGGCATCTTCCATTGAATAATGGTCAATAAGAGGGCCGAATTTGTGGTAGGTATTTTTTGCCGTAACACCACCCATCTTACCGGTTTCCTTGAACAGAGGCGTTCCCGTAAAGGCAATTTTTACAGCATTGGGCAGGGTTTCGGTCATGTACAAGTTGAGGCTGCCGTAATGACTGCGATGCCCTTCGTCAATGAACAGAAAAATATTGTTTGCGGAATTAGAATAATTCATCTTTACCGCTGTTTCAAATTTATTAACCAATGCGGTAATGACCGTATTTTCGTTATTTTTAAGAAGCTCAATTAGACCTGTTCCTGTTGCAGCCCGGATTGGCTCCATTTTTGTATTGATAAAATTATCTCTAATCTGTTTGTCTAAATTAATCCTGTCGGTGATCATGACGAAGCGGGGATTAATAAAATTTTTTGTATCGCTCAGAATCAATTTTGTAAGCATGATCATTATAATAGTTTTCCCCGACCCTTGGGTATGCCAGAGAACGCCTCCGCGAGTTTCCTTTCCGTCCTCTTGCTTAATCCGTTTAAGGCATTTTTTTACCGCAAAGAACTGTTTGTACCGGGCAATTTTTTTAACATTATTATCGTAGATAACAAAATGACGGATAAGTTCCAAAAAACGGTTCGGCTCAAGGAGTGAAACAAGGGTACGATCTTGTTCTATCACTTCTCCGTCGGGACTGCACTTGCGACAAAAGCTCTTGAGCCAGTCCTTGTCGTCCTCACGCCATGAAACAAACTGACTTTCCGGTGTGCCGACCGTGCCATACATTAGCTTGTACGGATTGACAGCGATCACCATCTGGCTGAACTTAAACAGATGTGGTATGTAATCGTTCCCCCAATTCCTGATATGCTGTCTAACTCCCTGCCATACATCAACGCCGGAGCGTTTACATTCTATAACAGCCAAAGGAATACCATTAATCATGACCACAATATCGGGCCGCACATATTTCCCGTTAGTACGCTCAACATCAAATTCATCGGTTACCTGAAAAATATTGTTTTCCGGGTTTTCAAAATCAATATATGAAATGTCAAAAGACTGTAGGCTTCCGTCCGGCAAAGTTTCTTCCAGGCTTTTTCCTCCGCAAAGCAGATCGTAAATATCCTTATTACAGTTAGAAAGTCCCGATGTTATGGGTATATCCAGCGCCCGTATTGCCTTGCCCACAGAACCGGAAGAGAAGAAGAAGTTTTTCGAACCGAATGTAAACTGCCGCTTGCTCAAAAAATTTTGCAGTTCGTCCTCAAAAAGCACCCGCCTCCGTGAACCCCGTTTTGCCTCAGCATCACTTCGGGAAACGTAAGTATAACCCAGCTTTTCCAGCAGTTTTATGGCCCGATCTTGTGATTCTGGTCGCTCGTTAAATATGGTGTGGGTCATGGGTTTGCTCCAACAATAATTTTATTTCTCCAGGGTCACTGTCGGTAAATTCATGAACGATTATTTCCTTTAGAAACAATTGATTATTATATAACAGATTTTTCCATTTCTTTTCCCAGTTTCTATATGCATACCATGAATGCCCCCAAATTTGGTTACGGCTACAGGTATTTAGCGAGAATATTATGACTTCCTTTATCCCCTCTTGGGGAATATCCTTTATGTCAACAATTGACAACAATTCTATTAACCAATCTGACAAATGATCATATTGTTCCCAAGCCCCATATTCACGACAAAATTCTTTTTTCTTTTGAAGTACAGCAAGTAAAATGGTATAAATATGCCCATCGGAAAGACTTAAACCATTCATACTAATATGCTTAATTATTTGATAAAAAGAATCACGAATTTTCAAGTATTCATCTTCGAATGTACCTTTGCCTGCTAATATCGAATCTATATTTGAAAAACTTTCTAACATATTATTTGCACTATGTTTTTGCATATTGAATTTACTAATAAAATCTTCAAATGTTGTATTTTCCAAAACCTCTATATCAAAAGAAAGTTTATAAAAATCCTTTAATTTGCTATTTATCTCATTTTTCGTTATATAAAAAATATCTCCATTATGAAAATTTTTCATTTTCTGAGTATTTGCTTCATTTAGAATAAAATTAATATCAGAATCGTTAAGAGAATATCCAAGTATCCCTATTGAATTCTCATGTATAAGGGTATATAGTTTTCGTGAGAAATAATTATTCTTTATCTGAAAATTATAGTAATCATTTTGAGTCAGAACCAATGACGATGGATTTGTCACTATTCCATGAATATGAAAAATATCAATTCCCGATGATACTTTGCTAAAAACACTCCCTTCGGTAAATATTCTGCTAGATTGAAATATGTACTCACTTATAATTTTATCATAATTTGTTGTAATAATATTTATTGCTTTTTTATCTTCAAACATTGATTTAAACAGATTAACCTTATCTTTGTCTATGTTTGAATCAATGGTCGCAGACTGAATACATTCACAAGCAATATCTTTTAATATCATATTTCTTTTTTGTGCCTCAATTTCAAGTAATTGCGCAACAACAGTCAGTGGTATATCACCAGAGATGTAACCGTTTCCAGTATCTTTTACTAAAAAGACATCTTTTAATGTTGGGTCAATTCTATCAATGCAATAGACAATTAGTTCAAGCCAATTTGGAGCCTTTCCATTTGTTATCCATTTACTAAAACCTGTACCAATAATTAGCGTTAATGATTCAGTATAATATGACGTTGCTATATCTAAATATAGTTTCATTCTTTTACCCTCTATTTTTTATTTATCGCTGTTTCTCTACTCTCACAATCCCCGTCAACAAAACTTGCATTAAAGCTTTCTTCATTATACACCATTCAGTTAATTCTTTGTCAAGTAAATTTATCTCACTATCCACTTGAGACAAAATGTTTGCAATAGCTTCTTGTTCTTTTAAGCTTGGCAAAAAAAAGGAAAAACTTGAGTACTCCTCTGCATTAATACCTGGTTGACCGCTTCTTGATGACATTGTGGTTACCCATTTCCAGTAGACCGAAGTATTGAATATTTCTTTAATAAACGATGGTGTACAAATTTGGTCATTTAGGGAATATTTTATTAAATACCCCGCATACACCAATTTACCATCATTTTTGTTATAGAGGTATGTTTTCCCGACCGTTCCTCCTGTTCTGACAAACAATAAATCGCCAGTTTGTAAAAAATAGTTCTTTGCATCAGGTGAATCTACATACGCTTCATTTTCTGAAGAAAAATGACCATTGTCATCAATATCAGTTATCCTGATATATTTTGGGAGTCCTTTTTTATAACTACATGCGGAAGCATTTACCCCATATCTACCATTATTTTTTGAGCAAGACAAGAGATTTGTTTCCTCCCACTTCCCCCTAAACCCTGGTAGCCTCACGCCACTATTCGGATTCAACAAATTTTCCAGTAGCCATTTTTTCAACTTGCGTTTCTCCGCGAGCAGGTCTTCCTTAAGTTTAATAACTTTTTCGCAATGTGAAACAAACTCAACTATTCTTTTTTGATCGGCAACGGGCGGTATAATGATTGGCATATTGAAAAAATCATCATCAAGGATATTTATTCGGTCAAAACGTACTCCATAATTTCCAATAGAATAAATATACTCGTGCCATTGCGATGAAGCAAAAAAGTATTTTAAGTATTCATACGTTACGTTTTTCGTGTCAGTCTGCCTAAAAACAGTGTAAAGCGGGGATACTATGCCCCTGATGCCTAACTCATTCGAGCTTATAGGGCCATAGGTGGCATTACTTGAGATTCTTGGATTGTATATAAAATCTTTGTTTTCAACGATGAAATAAGTTTCTGTGTTTTCTTCATTGACAATATTTTTTTCAAAATATTTACTTTGTAAAATAACTCCGTCTGCGGCGCTGTTTGTCAAAACAGTTTTTACAGAATTACCAATATTCTTTTTTGTAACTTTCTCACAAATTTCACTCAACCTATATCTTTTCCATGTTTCAGGAGACATACCAAAATGGATGCTGTACCCACTCGGCACCTCGCCTCGTTTAATCGCTTCAATCCGCTTTCTAATTTCCGCTTTCATACCCTTTTCCTTTTTGCCTATATTACAGATTCATTTTTTGCTTTTCAAAACTTTTTTATCTTCACTTTTTATACGCCGTTCAACCTTTTTAACATCTTCCGCCGATGGGAGTTCTTCTGGAGCGATTCCTCTTTTAAGTAGCATTTTCCTTATAGCCCGGTTATTTTCTACGTGTTCATCTTCAATAGGAACAACGCCTTTAAGATTTTTCGTCTGAACATTAACAGATGTCATTTCCGCCGCAAGGTCTTTTGCCTTGATGCTGACAGTTGGTAAAAAATCGGCAAGAGGTCTGTTTTCAGGAACGCCCAGTTTGCGTTTCAGGGTTGTGGTATTTAGTCGAAATAAAGCCTGATCTCCTTTTGATCGTATAATGGCAAAATCTTTATCGTTTACCCCCCGTTCATACAGAACACCTGACAGTATTTTTTCAGTTTCAGCTAACTTTGCCCTTGCTTTTATCCGTTCTTAATCTAGGATTCTTTGCTCTACAATTTCGGCACGCCGTGTCTGTACCGCAAAGTAATTTTGCGCAAAGGCAATCTGTTCTTTTTTACTGTCCCCGTTCTGTGCGATCAAATAACAGGCATACCGAGTCAGAAAAATATCGTCAATTTCATGTTGTGCGCCTTTTCCAGCTTCGATCACCTTGCTGACGTCAGCAAAGTGATCCTTGATTTTTACCCCGGCATTTTTACACGCTTCTTTCGCCTTATCAATGATATTGGTAAAATTACGCCATTGAGCGTAGTCCAGTAATTTTTGCAATTCTCGTGCGCTCCAACACTCCAAACCTTCTTCTTCGAAAGAAGCAGCTTCAAATTGTTCAAATAGAGCTTTTATTTCATTGGATTTCATCTTTCCTTCCTCCCTTCATCTTCTTTTTTTATCACCTTGCTGATGTCAGCAAAGTGATGCCAATTACAACCCCAATTCCTTCAAATATCCATCCATTTTCGACTCAGTTTTTGCGATTTCCGTTTTTAGCCGCTTGATATTCAGCCTGACTTCATCAATGTCGATTATTTCTTCTTCCTCATAAGTGTCCACATAACGGGGGATATTGAGGTTGTAATCGTTTTCTTTGATCTCCTTGAGAGGTGCTACATGGGCAAAACGGGAAATATTTTTCCGTTCTTGATAAGCCTGAACAATGTCGTTGATGTGCTTTTCCTCAAGGATATTCTGATTTTTTCCTTTTATAAATCTGAGTTTTCCGGCATCATCTTTTTTGCTGGCATCAACAAATACCACGTCTTTATTTTTGCGGTCTTTTTTGAAAATCAGAATGCAGGCGGGAATGGTAGTTCCAAGAAAAACATTTTCTGGTAGCCCTATTACTGCATCCAGAAGATTTTCGTCAATAACCTTTTTGCGGATAATCCCTTCAGCGCCACCACGAAACAAAACGCCGTGCGGAGCTACGGCGGCGATCCTGCCTTTGGAGGAGCAACTTGCGATCATGTGGAGGAGGAAGGCCCAATCGCCTTTGCTGGCGGGTGGAACACACCATTTAAAACGGTGGTGTTTGTCCAGTGAAGCTTCCATTTTGAATTCTTTTTTGCCTTTGCCAACAGCCTCGCCGCCGGTGTTAAAGCCCGCCGCCCATTTGTCCTTGGAAAAAGGCATATTGGCTACGATGACATCAAAAAGCATCAAATTGCCGTCTGCATCAAGGAAAAGGGGATTTGCCAAAGTGTCACCCCATTCAATGTGAGCATCGTTGATTTGATGAATGAACATATTCATCTTTGCCATGGACACCGAAGAGCCGTTTACTTCCTGACCGTATATTGATACCTGGCTTTTTTCCAGCCGCTTCGCCGCTTTTATCAGAAGCGAACCTGAACCGCAGGTGGGATCGTAAATCCGCTCGCCGCTTTTGGCGTTTACAATGCGAGCCATAATTTCTGAGACAGCCGCCGGGGTATAGAACGAGCCAGCCTTCTTCCCCGCCATGCTGGCAAATTCGCCGATCATGTATTCGTAGGCATCGCCAATTACATCCGCAGGAATTTGATTTTCCTTGACCTCTATTTGCGAAGGACGGAGATCCAGATCGACAAAATCGTTAAGCAGATCCCGCAGTATGGCATTCCGGTGATCCCTGTTTCCCAGATTTGTTTCGTTGTTATAATCCACCGCTGAAAGCACTCCGACTAACTGATGATGATTGTCGTCTTCAATTTTCCGTAGGGTTGTATTGATAAGCTGACCCAAATTTTTACTGTTCCGCTGTTCAAATAATTTTTGGAATGATGCCTCTTCAACAATAGTGAAGGGGAGGTAAGCTTTCTGACGTTTTAGACGGCGTACATCAGGATATTGTTTGGCTAGTTTTTCCAATTCATCGAGATAAGAATCGCTGAGGTACTTAAAAAACATGATAGGCAGCACATAGTCCTTGTAGTTTGCCGCATCTAATGTATCCCTCAGGGAATCCGCCCCCCTCATGAGGGCGTTTTCTATGTCTTTTCTGGTTGTCACTTTTAAAACTCCTTCTACTTGCTTAATTCCGAAAATATATACTTCATCATATTTTTTTCTTCTTTTTCCAGTTCTTTCCTGAGATCGCTTAAACGACCATAATTTTGGTGATAATCGCAAATTATCTGTTGATTTTTTAGCGAAGGTATCCTGATTTCAAAATTTGACAATGTCTCAACCGTTATAGCCCTTTGGGCTATTCCTAAATAATTTGCCAGTAGGCGTTCAACGACAAAATCCTGTGATAAATAGAGACACAGGTATTCAGGCATAACAGGTTTTACTAGTTGAATACTAACCATTTGAGAAGGGATTAGAAAGTCTTCCATCTCTTTTGTAATGACTATAGGGTTTAAAGGGAAGGAAAGCTTCATAACAATGGTTCCGGCCCTGGTCAAATATTCGCTATGAAGGGGCTCTGTTGAATAGAAAGGCTCTATTGCTTCGGGGTTGATGCTATCGTTTTCCAAGGATCGCAAAGTGAGGCGCTTGTATATATACAAGGAGTCGGTACTCGCCCTTTTCCGCTCCAAAATGAGGCCGATTTGGATTGTTGCAATATCCCCCAGACGAAATAATGCCATAAGTAAAATATTGCATATTAACCAGAAGATGTCAAGAGGAAATATGCAATATTTAAAATATTTCTATGTTTTCATCGTTTGAGGCAAAAGCTTTCTTGCTCTTACTAGTTAAAATGCACCCGCAGGCTGGATAACTGTTTCCCTATGTATTTCTATGTTCACCGTATAAAGGATAAGCACGGTTCCCAAGGGTAGGTTATAGGGAACTGTTAATTCCCCTCCAGAATATTCCGTGGACAAAAGACGGCGCCTCTCCCCAGAAGGAAGCAGGGCTTCCAATCGCAGAGCCAGGGGATAGGGATTTCTCGCTAAATTATACCTGAACAGGCCAAACACGTTATTAGTATTGGCCGGGGACTCTGTCATGGTGATCCTTACCCTGGTATCTTTGGCAATCATGGTGTCCCCTGCTGGAACCTGACTGACCACAACGCCGGGCTTTTCACCCTCCTGCGCTGTCCTTAAGTTAAATATAAAATCAATGCCGGAACGCCCTATCATAGCCAGTGCCTCTTCAGGATCCAAGCCAATAAAATTGGGTACGCGGAGCAGCGCTTCTTCAGGACCAAGGCTCACCACCAATTCCAAAACCGTAGGGCCGGAGATTCCAGTACCCGGTTCCGGTTTCTGCTGCAAAATGGTTCCGGGGGCTTCTATTGAGTGCTCATACATGGGAGGTTCTTTAAGTGTCAATAAAGGCGGAGACAGGGTTCCCTCAGACGCAAAAAGGGTTTGCAGATCGAGGCGAATTTCATCAATATTCCTGCCCAAGTAGTTTTCCACAGTATTTATCAAAACACCTTGGCTCACAACCAGTCGTATCCTGCGGCCCGCTTTGACAATGGTTCCTGGAACAGGGTCCTGCTCCAGGATTAGCCCTTTATCCACAGAAGATTGTGAATAGCGAAGCTGTATACGGGGGTATAGTTCCTTAACCTGAAGTTCCATTAAGGCAGAAGTCAGATCAAGTCCCTGCACATTGGGAACCATGGTCTGTTCAGCGCCATTTACAAAAACAAAGAACACAGAAACCGCAATAATGCCGACAAAAATAAGCAGAGCCGCGACCATAGAAATAAAAAGACGAAGATGATTAGCTACATACCCCTCGACAGAATCCAAATCCATATATATCCCTTCAAACAACCATAAAATTACAGCAGACTTTAGTCAACGGAATTCCTAATCTAGCCGGGAACCTATAAAATTCCGCGATCCGTTCAGAAAATCCTTCCAGCCCAAAGCCTTTTTTGCTTTACGCTGAAGCCGCGATACAGCATACACCCCGACTCCGGTTTGTATCAATATACCGTCTTCGTCAGTACCTACAACGGTGCCAGGCACCTTTTTAGCGGCATCAAGAGGGGAACCGCGTATCGTTGATACGACGCCGCTATGCGGCTCGGTTGAGTATGCCATGCCGCCTAAAGCTGAACCTTCAAGGATATACAATTCTTCTCCGTTCCAATAGGTAAAACAAAGGGGCCAGGGATTATAGGCCCTGACCTGGGCATCTATTTCTGCAGCCCCAAGACCCCAGTCCAGGCGACCCTGATCTTTTTTAATGAGTGAACAGTAAACCGCCTCCCCTTCTTGTGACCGAGAGTTTACAGTTCCTCTGCCAAGAGCCGGTAACAAATCCCACAGCATTTGGGCTGCTAGGATAGAAACAACTTCGCCAAGAGAAGCGGCTGTTTCCTTTCCGGTCAGGGCAATGTGTTCCTGTGCCAGTATGTCTCCGGCGTCCATTCCTGGCCCCAGATTCTGAATGGTAATACCCGTCTCGCTGTCCCGCGCAAGAATAGCCGCAGTAATGGGCGAAGGCCCCCGATATTTGGGCAGAAGGCTAGGATGTATATTGATCCCGCCCATTGGAAAAAGGGCAAGAAATTTGGGGCCAAAAATGCGCCCATAAGCAAAGGAAACCAATAAATCACAGCGCAGGGCCGCTACCTGTTCACGGACATGGGCACCCAGTTTTTCAGGTTTTATCTGTACGATGGAAGTAAACCCCTTTTCCTGCCGTTCTGCCGAAAGCGCTGTCGCAGCCACGGACACTTCTGTAGGAACAAGGATGCTCTTTCTGCCCTGTGCTGAATCCGGATTAGTCAATACCCCAGCTAAAAACAAATCCTTACCGTACCTTTCTTCTTCCTCTTCCCCTCCGTGCCGCGAACCAGAGGTTCGACGTGCCTCCGTGTCAACCTCTTCTCCGTGTCCTCTACATTCCATTTTAGAAAGCATTTTAAGACAGGGAACAGCAATGCCGGGGCTTCCCGCAAAAAGGATTCTCAAACTTAGTTCTCCGCCGCTTTGAACTTAGGTTTGCCTTTGTGCGGAATCTTGCGCGTAGAAGCCTTTTCAAATTTTGCGATGATGCGGTTCCGCTTCTGCTCCGAAAGCCGGTCTATAAAAAGTATGCCTTCCAGATGGTCAAATTCATGAAGTATTACCCTGGCCATTAAGCCGGAGACTTCCAGGGTAAAAGGCCGGCCCTTCTCATTCCAGGCCTGAATCTTAACTTTTTGTGGCCTGACCACATCCGCATATATGCCCGGAATGGAAAGGCAGCCTTCTTCGAACTTCTGCATTTCCTGGGATGTCTCGATTATTGAAGGATTGATAAAGATCCGCGGCATGTCTCCTTCAACATGAACCGCAAAGATCCGCTCCAAAAGCCCTATCTGGGGCCCTGCAAGGCCAATTCCCTTGCCTTTATGAAGACCATTGAGAAGATCCTCGGCTAT
>JAIRUO010000226.1 GCA_031254385.1 Treponema sp.
GTTCCTCAGAATACCGTCCAGCACCAAGGTGGCATGGTCCAGCAATTCCTGTTGCTGTGGACTTTGATAAAGGGACTCTAAAATATCAGCCGTAAAGTAACCGGAAAAACTTGCCTGAATCGCGCTTTTAAATTCTTCCCCTGGACTGTCTTCATGTTCATTTACCAATACGACAAATTGTTTCCAGTTGTTTTTTATTCCTTCAGTTATACCCGGCGAATAGTGAAAAACTGCGGGAACCAGACGCTCCTGGGCTTCCTGCCTTAACCGGGTGGCTTCTTTATCCTCATAGCTGATGGTATAGTCCGCGATCACATCCCGCTCCGCGACCCGGCCCACTTCGAATTCATCATAATTAATACTGTCTCCGCCGGAGTTCATATATCCCAGCACAATGGCAAGCGAAACAACAAAAGCACCTAGAGCGGCGAGGAAAGGGCCCGAGCGGAAAGCATTGCGGATCAGCACTCTAAGCCGTACAAAAAGCTCCAGGAATTTATTTTTTTTCATTGTCATCGTAGGCTTGTATTATTTTTTTGATAAGGGGATTGCGGACAACGTCGTCGGTGTGCAGCCAGGAAAAACACAACCCCTCCACGGAAGCAAGGACAGACAGGGCATGCAAAAGCCCTGAATCCTGCCGCCTGGGAAGGTCAACCTGGGTAACGTCCCCTGTAATGACCGCCCTGGCGCCCTCTCCAATCCGGGTCAGGAACATTTTCATCTGTTCCTTGGTAGTATTCTGCGCCTCATCCAGAATTACCACACATTCATTAAGGCTCCTCCCCCGCATATACGCAAGGGGGGCAATTTCTATTAATCTGGTTTCTTCCATTCTATGTATCACGTCATAAGGAATAAGGGATTCCATAGCGTCATATAAGGGCCGCAGGTAAGGGTTAATTTTCTGAATCAGGTCTCCAGGAAGGAAGCCAAGGCTCTCCCCTGCTTCCACCACCGGGCGGGTAAGCACCAATTTCCGCATCTTCTTGGACAATACCAGCCGCAAGGCCTCGGCAATGGCCAGAAAAGTCTTGCCTGTTCCCGCAGGGCCTATACAAAAAGCAATGTCATGAGACCTCATATCCTTTATATAAGATACCTGATTTTTACTTCTGGGATATATACGCCTAAATCCATTAGGAATAAGGATTACCCCTTCCTCCGCAGTCTCGCCACCTCCTGTAAGGGAACGCACATATTCGGGAGAAGGATTTTCCCCTTCCCGTACCAGGGTTATTAAATTGTCCATGACCTTTTTAAAGCGGCGCACTCCATCGCCGTCCGCGCCTTCGAGCCGGATTTCGTTGCCTCTGGCGGCTATACGGCCTCCAAGAGATCCTTCTATAACCTTAAGGTTCCCGTCATTCGCGCCGCAGACCCCGGATAGTATATCCCGGTTATCCAGGACTATGGTAAAACTATCGTCCAATTACACCTCTGCATAACACTATTTAATACATTATATAGTAGATTTGATCTACTCCCCATTCCTACTTAAAAGTAATCCCGTCTCTGTCAGCAACGATCTCTGTCCGTATTTCTTGAATGGGAATCCAGCGTACCATAAAAGAGATTTCTGTGTTGAATTTCCAGGACGGCACGGTTTGTGTTCTGTCCAGATATGGTGAAAGGGCAACTCCTAAAGTTGCGTCCCAGTCGCCAAGATGGTGGACCAGGTCCAGCCTAAAACTTTTTAGCTTAAAGGCAGAACTCCTGCGCAGAGTATCACTGTCAAACCTAAATGAATTGACTAAATCCCTGAAAAAATTGGTCTCCACATTCGCGGGAAGAGGAACAGGCGTAGTAAAGAAAGGCAGATTCCGGAAATACCAGTACATTTGGGCGTTTTCTGAGGTTGTGGTAAGTCTTATATCAAGAAATTTGGAAATATTGAATTCAATTCCCAAAGAAAAAGTCAGTTTAGAATAAGTATAACGCTGAAGATCAAAGTCAAGGCTAGTTCTTAAATCAAAAGAAAAAGAAAGCTTTGAATTCCCAAAATTGTATGCTGGAAGCCTGTAATTATAAGAAAAACTCAATTCCTGGGGTACCAGGCTTTTTTCTCCGCTCTGCTCCCATCCGCTCGGAAGCACTAATTTGTATGGCGTCATGTAAGACATCATATACCTTGCCGTAAAATCCCAGAGTCTTAATGTGGTTGTCAGAGTTGTAAAATTATTTTCACGCGGATCAAAGACCACATACTGTTCTAAAGAACTCCGGTTGTTGAACCTTAATATTTCCGTTAAATATACAGGCTGAAAACCAGCTCTGCTATTTGCACCAGCTTCAAAGATATAGCTGTTGCGAATCTGCGTCTCGGATATCCATACCCGGAAAACCGCGTTTCCCGTAATTTGCGAATTCAGCGGCGGCAATATGGCGGAAAGAGTAAGATTCTGAACCTGATCCATTATAGACGCCTCAAGCCTTGCGCTTATGGTGTTGGTGCTAAGTTTATCTTTCCCCCATCCTCCGAATTCCCAGTTCCATTTAGGCTGCTGCGTAATGTTAAAATTGGGACCGTCAAACACCGTTTTAGCCAATAAGCCCCTTAAGTCATATTGAAAACTGCTGTTTCTCCAGATAGCATTCTGGTTGAAAGGCCGCAACGAAAAAGAAAAATCATAAGATGAAGTAAGATATGTTTCATTATATGCACGCCGCCTGGCCGCAACAATGACAGCAGGACCCTGATCTTCATTTAAGTAATTGAAATTCTGCCAGGACCCTGTTCCCAAAACCCGCAATGTCCCTGTGTAGGTAACTGGGCCAGTATGATTCAGCGATAGCCCCAGGCTTGAATCTGCTCGTACTCTGGTCAGTACAGAGGATATTTCGCCCCAGTTAATGCTTTCTGCATTTGTCCATTTGTTGGCATCGTTCCAAAACTGGAGTTCCGAGGCAGCGCTGGGATTTAAGGTATAATTAAAAGCCAAACGTGAACTGCCAGAAGAGGCAATATCAAAGCGCTGGTTCAACACAGGGGGTATAAGTGAATTGGAATCCGCGCCTATTCGGGGAGAAAGACTTTCTTCTGGCTCTTCCCAGGGGGAAACAGGCTCCGAGGGAAGCAAAGCAGGTCCAGCCGGGGCAGTTCCGGATGTGGCTGTTGTGCTTTGGCCGCTGGAATACGGAGTTCCAGCCACCGAAGCGCTGACTGAAAACAGCACAAATTTATTGGGAAAGAAAAACATACTGCCCGGATTGGGAGGGGAAGCGGGCTTATAAGACGCTGGATCGGTATTCCGTGACGCGAAAGACAGGCTGCTGGAAATATTCGGTATAGAAAGCGAAGTAATATACGGAGAAAGATTTCTAACATTAGGAGTAAAGGAACCGTCTAATCTCCATTCATAGGAAGAAATGGAACTATCTGAAGCCTGCTGCGAGTTTGCTCCCTCTCTTAGCATGGCCAGCCAGTCCAAAACCTCAGAGCGATTCATAAAATCCCTGTTCACATAAGGGTCTGAATAAAAAGGGATGTTCCAGGAGAAGGAGCCTTGAGCGAATGATAAGGAACCGGTCATTTCCATGCGGAAACGCAGCGGTATATTAAGAGCAAAAAGATAGGATGAATTCCATTCGCTAGTCCCATCATAGTTGGCAAAAGGAGAATTACCGTAACGAACCTGATATATATTTCTGGTCATGCCCAGGCCAAAAGAAAGTTTTAAGCCGCCAAAATTATTCTTTCCTGGAAGGGACAATTCAGTTCCAAGGTAAAAACCCAGATTGGTATATGCGTCAAATAAAATCGAAAGACTTAATTCCTCCCTGCTTACAATTCTTGGGCCGGTGGTACGGAGGAATAATCCAACACGCTCTTGTTCTCCATCCTCGGCAGAGCTAAAAATTCTGGTAATGGAATTCTCCGCTGTTGCCTGCGCTTTTGGCCTGCCAAAAATATACGTGGTTGTTTGTAGAAAAGTGCCTTCTCTGGGACGGGAGCCAAGAACAGGATGGAAAACAATTTCATCCATAGGATAATAAAAAGCAGGAATCCATAAGACCGGAATATTTCCTACTTTTAGAATTCCGTTTAAGAACGCAAAATCCGAACCTGGTAAAAGCCAGAGCTTGGAAGCGTATAAAGACCAAAGGGCTTCTTCGTTTTGGGCGTTAGTGATTTCGGCTCCTGTTAGTACTGTTACTTCCTCATCGTTACGTGAAATCACCGCACCGGAAAACCTGTAGGTGGTTTCGCTTCCGGAAACAGAACGCTCGGAAACACCATCAAGGAAAATGCTTGACCAGTTATCAAGATTTACTGTAATTGAGTCTCCGCGAAATGTTTCAATGGTAGACCCTTCTTCTTTTGTATATACCACTCCCCCGGAAGCGGTTAAAACATTTCTCGTTCTGTTGTAAAGAATTTCCCAGGCACTTATCCTGTAAACAGCGTCTCCATCTTTTAGGCTGACCACTACATCACCTCGAAGCCGGGCGTATTCTTCGTCCACAGTTTCAATGGTAAAATATTCTGTGGTTCTTGCGGATTCTATGATGATGGTTCTGGAGCCTTCTGAGACAGATCCGTCCTGGGACGGAAGCCCATAGAAACTGCGCAGCCGGTTTGCCAGTTCTTCCCTGGTTCCCCCTTCGGAGAGGCCCAAGCTGCGACACCAGAAAGCCAGTTCCATTAGGGAAGAAGTCTTTATATCCAGTTCCAAAATATCTTCGCTGCGCAACGTTCGTGCTGCTGCGTCCGGTACAGAACTTTCTTCTGCCTGCATCGCTTCTTCCTGGGCTGCCAGAGAGCAGGCCAGTAAAACCAAGACCACAAGCAGATACTTTTTCATTTGCGCTTAATCTGATTCTGCCGGGAAAAGGGCTTACGTTTTTCCCTCTGCTTTAAAATATCCCGGATATAATTTCCCGTAAAAGAAGCTTCGTATTCCGCGACTTCTTCGGGGCTTCCGCTTACCACCAATTCCCCTCCCCGGTCTCCTCCTTCGGGCCCCAGATCAATAATGTGATCTGCCTGGAGCAGTACGTCCAGATTATGCTCTATCATCACGACTGTGTTGCCCTGATCAACCAGGCGATGAATCACATCCATCAACTGCTTTACATCGGCAAAGTGCAGGCCCGTGGTCGGTTCGTCCAGTATGGAAAAGTGCTTTCCCGTGGAACGCTTTGACAGTTCCAGGGCAAGCTTGACACGCTGGGCCTCCCCGCCAGAAAGGGTCAGTGCCGACTGGCCCAGTTTAACATAACCCAAGCCCACGGAAAGAAGGGTATCCATCTTACGCGCAATCTGGGGAATGGGCGCAAAAAATTTCGCGGCTTCCTCAATGGTCATGTCCAGAACATCGGCAATGTTCTTGCCCTTGTAATGGATGTCGAGCGTTTCTCTGTTAAAGCGCTTGCCCTGGCATACATCGCAGGTGATATACACATCCGGGAGAAAGTTCATCTCAATTTTAATCGTGCCATCGCCTTCGCAGTGTTCGCATCTTCCGCCTTTGACATTAAAGGAAAAACGTCCAGCCTTGTAGCCCCTGGCCTTTGCATCGGGCAGGCTGGTAAAAAGATCGCGTATAGCGGTAAAGCCCCCCACATAAGTTATGGGATTTGACCGCGGAGTCCTGCCTATGGGGCTTTGGTCTATGTCAATTACCTTGTCAACAAATTCTGCACCTTCTAGTTTCGCGTAATCACCTTCCTGGCGGTTTGTACCGTTTATCTTGTTTGCCAGCGCGGGATACAGCACGTCAGAAAGAAGGGTTGACTTGCCCGAACCGGAGACTCCGGTTATGCAGGTAAAAACACCTAACGGAATTTCCACGTCAATGTTCTTTAGATTGTGCTCTGATACTCCGTAAATGCGGATAAAATCGCCGTTACCCTGCCGCCTTTCTTCTGGAACCTTCATGGTCAGGATTCCCGCAAGATACTGGCCCGTCAGGCTTTCTCCAACTTTCATGACCTCAGCGGGCGTACCTTGCGCCACTACCCTGCCGCCGTGAACTCCCGCGCCGGGACCAAGGTCTACAATGTGGTCGGCGGTACGCAGAGTCTGTTCGTCATGTTCGACTACAATCAAGGTATTGCCCAGATCCCTAAGGTAGAGCAGCGTGTCGATCAAACGCTGATTATCCCTCTGGTGTAGCCCGATGGAAGGCTCATCCAGAATATACAGCACACCGACCAGGCTGGAACCAATCTGGGTCGCCAGTCTGATACGCTGCGCTTCGCCTCCGGACAAGGTCGCAGCCTTTCGTTCAAGAGAAAGATAATCCAGGCCCACGTTCTTCATAAATCCAAGACGCGCATTTATTTCTTTTAATATCTGGTAGGCGATTTTCTTTTCGGTCTTATTGAGTTTGACGTTTTCAAAAAATTTCAGCGAGTCCGTCACCGAAAGTCGGGTCAAATCCCAGATGTTCCGCCCTCCCACAGTAACTCCCAGCACTTCGTTTTTAAGCCGCTTGCCCCCACATTCTTCGCAAGCCTTTTGGCTCATGAATTTCTCTAGCCAGTCTTTGACACCCGGAGACTGGGTTTCCATATAACGGCGCTTCAAATCCTCAACTACTCCGGGGAAGCGTGTATTGTAATCAAAGTGGCTGGTTCCTTCCCGGTTTTTGTAATGAACCTCGATGTCTTCGCGGCTCCCGTAAAGAATCGCATCCCTTGCCTTCTTTGGCAGATCCCTGAACGCTGTGTCCAGGCTGAACTTGAAATGCTTTGCAAGGCTTTCAAAGCGGCTGCGGTGCCAGGCACTGTCCGGGTTATAGGGAATAAAGCCCCCTTCGTTAAAAGAAAGGGAAGGATCGGGAATGAT